>DATGSB010000195.1:0-11947 GCA_035303045.1 Actinomycetaceae bacterium
GGAGATCGTCGCGCCGTCACGGCTCCTCAGCAGCGCAAGCATGGCGCTGCGCGCTCGCAGCCGCAGATGCTCGGGTTCACGCGGTTCCCACCACGCCCGGCCCCGCTCCCCGAGTGCGACCTTGGCGTCGTTCACCCGCGCGCGGGCATCGGGTTGAGCGCCCTTCACCGCGCGGCGGGCAGCCATGAGCTCGTTGACAAGCTCTTGCCGCAAAGCGCCAGGGATGCCGGGGTCGCTGGCCCGCCACGCTCGACCATTGACCACGATGTACCGACCATCCTCGGTCGGTCCGTCCGCGCGAGCGCCAGCCGAGGCGCGCTCGCCGGCAGCGCCTTCTCCTTCGGCGCTCCTCGTCATGGCGCAAGTCTAGAGTTGGCGCAGGCGATGCGACCTGGCGCTGGGACGCTCCTGCACCGGAGCCCCTCGGCGCAGCGCATTCGCCGTGTTTCGCCGACAGTTTCCGCACGCCAGGAGGCACAGTGACAATGACCAATGCCGCGCTACCGGAGTTCCGGTTCGATGGCTGACGCTCTGCCGCCGTGCCCGGAGTGCGCCGAGGCCTACACCTACGAGCAGGGCGCGTTGCTGGTGTGCCCGATGTGCGGGCATGAGTGGGCTGAGACGCCGGCCGGGGAATCCGCGGACGCGGCCGCGGCCGCGATCACGGACGCCGTCGGCAACCCGCTGGCAGACGGCGACACCGTCACCGTCGTCAGGGACCTCAAGATCAGGGGCGGGGGAGGCGGCGTGGTCAAGGTCGGCACCAAGGTGCGCGGCATCCGCCTCATCGACGATGGCGTCGACGGCCACGACATCAACGCGAATGTTCCCGGCTTCGGACGGATGCAGCTGAAGTCCAGCGTGGTCAAGAAGGTCCTCTAGCTGCCCCAGCCGCGGCCACGGTCGGTTCCCTCCGGCACCTGTGGTGCGGGGAATGGTTCGACGCTCCGCGCCGTTGAATTGGTCCCCGGTGGTGAGCGGTGCGGCTCTGGGGTCGATAGGTGAGGAGACAGCATGAGCGGTGAGACGGCGACGACGAACGCCCTAAGCGGCGCCAACGCGGAACTTCAGGGCGGGGTGCCTGCGCTCCCCGCGCTGACCGCGCAGGCTGAGCGGATCGTCTCAACGGGGGCATTGGAGGATGCCGGCCCTGCGTTGACGGCGAACGGGCTAAGAAGCGCCGCAGCCGAGCTGGAAACTCGGGTAGGCCCCGGGGCGCTGCTCGTAGTGTCCGAGCGCGCGCTGTCGGCCGCAACGCTGGTCCCACATCTGACGCGCCGGGAAGGTGGCGAGGAGAAGTCTGGGTTCGTCGTGGTCGACCTGGACGACGTCGACGACTTCGTCCCGACGGCGGAAGCCCCCGTTCCGGATGCCCCGGTCTACGCGATCGAGGACCCACGCCGAGGCGATGACATGCGCAACTGGTCTCCGGCGGAGGCGCAGGAAGCGCTATCTCAGCAGGGGCGGACGCCGATGACGATCACCGAGGGCGTTCAGTGGGCGCTGCAGCTCCCCGACATCCTCGACCGCAACACCTGCTACATGATGATCGGTTCGCGGCTGCGCAAGGCAAAGGGCTTCGACTCCCGGACACCCGCGCTGTGGATATCGAACGGCACGGGCCGCGATGGTCGCGAGCGCCGTGGCGCTCCGAAGCTCGGGTGGTGCTGGTGGAACAACCGCCACACGTGGCTAGGTTTCGCCTCGGCCGCCCGCCGCGTCGGCTGAATCTGCCGCGACTGCCACGCGCAGCCGGGAACAGCTGCGGGATCTCGTGCGGTTAGGGTGAACGCATGACCGCTTCGGGTGCTGCCTCGCAGGGGGATCACGCATCTCCTCGGGAGGCCTCGCCGGCAGGGCACGAACCCTCCACCCGGGCGTGGATCGTCGTCTTCTTCTGCGGCGTCGTGGCAGCGATGCACGTGTGGAAGTTCCCCGGGGCCATGCAGTTCATCCGCGCGGATCTCGGGATGACCCTCGTGGAGGCCGGCACCCTGCTGGGCATCGTGCAGGTGGCCTCGATGGTGCTCGGCCTGGCCGTGTCCATCTACTCGGTGCGCACGGGACTGCGAAATACCCTCACCACCGGGCTTGCCCTCCTCATGGTGGGCTCGATTCTGGGCGCGCTGGCCACGCAGACGTGGCACCTCATGGCCAGCCGCGCCCTGGAAGGCATCGGCTTCCTCTTCGTCACCGTCGTCGGCCCCCCACTCATCCGCCACTGGGCCCCACCACACCGCACCAACACGGCGATGGGCTGGTGGTCGGCGTTCCAGGGCGCGGCGGTCTTCCTCGCGATGATCGTCTCCACCCTGCTACTGCAATACACCGGGGTGATCACGTGGCACGGCTGGTGGCTCGTCATGGCGGCCGCCTCGCTCGTCGTGGCCGTGCTGGCCCTCCTCTACGTTCCGCAGGATCACACCGAGCCGGTGAACCTCGCGGCGGCGACCCGGCGGATCACCGCGACGATCAGCCGGCTCATGCCGTGGATCATGGCGGTGCTCTTCGCCCTGTACACCCTGCAATGGGGGGCGATCATCGGCTTCCTCCCCGACATCGCCGCCGCCTCCGGGCTGGGGGCCATCGCCGCGGGCCTGGCCACCGCGATCGTCGGCGGCCTCAACGGGGTGGGCAACATCGTGGCCGTAGCCATCCTGCAACGGGGGGTGTCACCGCGGGGCATGGTCATGTTCGGCATGGCCTCGATGATCGTGACGACGACCCTCATCTTCGCGCCCAACTGGTCGGCGGTGCCCGGCGGCCACTGGTACCAGCTCGCCATCGCCGGCATCTTCTCCGGCGCCGCGGCGGTCATCCCCTCGGTCATCAACCGCATCGCCGTCGACGTCGCCCCGCCGGAGGGTGCCCCGTCCGCCGTCATCGGCCTCATGAGCCAGGTGTATAACGGCGGCAACTTCATCGGCCCCATCGTGTTGACGGCGCTCGCCACCGCGGCCGGCGGGTGGCACATGTCGTGGCTCGTCACCGGCTCGGCCGCGCTCATCGGGCTGGTGCTCGCCGCCATCTTCCTCACGCCGCATCGGCTGGCCGTCAGCTCGCGGCCGGGCCCGGCGGCGAAGCCCGCCTGAGCGGCGGGTGACGCAAACCGCCCTGCGCCGCGGCAGACGCCAAGGCGACGCCGCCGGTATGTTGGACCGGGCCGGCTTCACCACACCCGTCGCCGGGGGCGGACGTGGTCGGGCGTAGCTGCGAAGGACTGCGTGTGGTGGTCGAAGGGGATGAGATGGAGCCGCATGGAAGCGTCGTCTACACGATCAAGCAGCTGGAACTTGGGCTGCGCCCGCGCTTCATGGCTGCGTGTGCGGCCGGCGGTCTCACGGGAGCCCAGTACACGGCGCTGACCGTGCTGCAGCTGCGCCCCGGCATCACGAGCTCCGAGCTGGCGCGGCGATCCTTCGTGCGGGCCCAGACGATGGCGGCCACCGTCACTTCACTCATCGCCGCGGGGTACGTCCGCCGCGAGGAGGACCCCGAGCACCGGCGGCGCATGCTGCTGTACCTGACGACCGCGGGCGCCGAGGCCATTGCCAAGCTCGCGCCGGCGATCGGGGAGCTGGAGGAGATGCTCTTCGTCGAGTTCACGCCCGAGGAGCGTGCCGAGCTCGGCAACTACTTGCGCAGGCTGCGCCGAGCGCTCAACGGCGCGGGCCACCGGGTGGCGCCGGACGCGCAGGAGTGACTTCCGTGCCGGCGTGGTCCTCGAGATACTGCATCGACCGATCCGAGGAATGAACCATGCGGCGATACGAGCCGCCCGGCCCAGCACGGGGGTGCCCCGACGGTAGGTAGCTGCGCCGCAGGGCGTCGGAGAGACTGGCCGCCGCGCGGCGTAGTACCGACACCAAGGGGGCGGGGGAGCTGCCGTCGTTGGCGACGACGAGGCCCAGAGCGGCGACGACAACGCCTTGGGCGCCATGGACGGGCACGGCGATCCCGCGCGAGGCTTCGTGAATGTAGCCCTCGGCGACGGCGTAACCGGCCTGGCGCACGCGCCTGACGATGCCGCGCAGTTCCTCTTCCTGCAGCGCCCGGCCCGTGATGGGGGACGGGCGCGCGAGACCCACGATCTGGGGCACGAGGTCGTCCTCGAGGTGGGCGAGGAGCACATGGCCGCTGGAGGAGTGTTCTAAGGGGATGCGCCCGCCCACGATGGAGGCGTTGACGACGGCGTCGCGGGCGGAGAGACGCTCGATGATGAGAACGTCGAGGCCGGAGTGGACGGCGAGCTGGACATGCTGCCGGATGGCGGCTTGCACGCCGTGGAGGACGGGCAGGGCGATCTCCCGCAGCCCCAGCACTCCCGGGGTGCGGCTGCCGATTTCCCACAGCCGGGTTCCCACGCGGTAACTGCGATCGGCCATCCGCTCGAGCAGTCCTTCCGCCACGAGCTCGGCGACGATGCCATGCGCCGTGGAGGGCGGCATGCCCGCGCGAGCGGCGATTTCACCGAGGCTGAGGAAGGGCGCCTCGATCGTGAAGGCATCGAGGATGGTCAAGGCTCGATTAAGCCGCGAAACGCCGTTCGAGTTGCGCGCCATCCAGCCTCCCCACGTCGACTACCGATTCGTATGATACGAAATTCGCGCGCGGCGAGCGCCGGGGGTACATAACCTTTCGCACGACAGGTTCGGGCGCACATTGCGCATCAACGACCAGTGAGCGAGGGATGACGATGTCCACAGAAAGTCTTGCACAAGCCCTGCAGCGCGCGGGAAGCCCCGTCGAGCTGCTGCGAAACCAAGACTGGCCAGCATTCACCTTCCCCGTGGCGCCGGAGTTCACCAACTGGCGCGACGAACAGCGCTCCTGGGCGATCTCGGCAGCGCTCATGGACCAGTCCCACCACATGACCCAGCTGTTCATGCACGGCGACGACCTCATCGACGTCATCTCGGGCATCTCGCCCAACACGTTCGGCAACTTCCGGCGCGGCGTCGCCAAGCAACTCATCTCCGTCAACGTCGACGGGTACCTCATCGGCGACGGCATTCTCTTCTACAACTGGGAAGGCGAGGACGGGATCGTCCTCATCGGCCACCACGTGCTCATCGACTGGGTGCGCTTCCACCTCGAGAAGGCTGCGGGCGATGGCAAGGACGTCCACCACCGCCTCGAGGCCAACTCGATCATGCGCGACGAGCCGCCCACGTTCTACCGCTACCAGCTCCAGGGCCCCAACGCCCACGCGATCATGGAGAAGCTGCTCGGCACCGAGGTGCCGGAGGTGAAATTCTTCCACATCGCCGATTTCGAGATCGGCGGCAAGAACGTCTACGCGCTGCGCCACGGGATGGCCGGCCAGCCCGGCTTCGAGCTGTACGGGCCATGGGCCGACGCCGAGCACGTGCGCAGCACGATCCTCGATGTCGGCGAGCCGTGGGACATCCGCGCGATCGGCGCCAAGGCCTACTCCAGCACCCCGCTGGTATCGGGCTGGGTGCCCACCCACCTGCCCGCGATCTTCGGCGATGACTGCGCCGAGTACCGCGAATGGCTGCCGGCCAACCGCGCCGGCGCCGTGGCCGGTTCGTTCCACAGCGACGACATCACCGACTACTACACGACGCCGTATGACTTCGGGCTCGGCCGCTCGGTTCGCTTCGACCACGACTTCCACGGCCGCGCGGCCCTGGAGCGCCACGCAGAGAACCCGCCGCGCCGAAAGGTGACCCTCATGTGGCACCCCGAGGACGTGGCAGCGCTCGTGCGGTCGCAGCTCGAGGACGGCACGCCGGGCAAGTTCCTCGAATTCCCCAAGGGCCGCTACGGGCTCTATCAGATGGATGACGTCATGCAGGGCGACAAGCGGGTGGGCATCTCCACCGACGCCGGCTACGTCGCCTACGACCAGCGCTACATGTCGCTGGCCACGCTCGACAACGACGTGCCCGAGGGTGCGGAAGTGGAAGTCGTGTGGGGTGAGGACCCGATCTCGGCGAAGCCGCAGGTCGACGCCCGCCACCGGCAGGTACGAATACGGGCCACGGTCGTGCCTTCGCCGTACCACGAGTACGCCCGCACGGCGTACCGCGCGAACTCCTAGTACGCGAGACTTGACGTCGATCGGGGCGGGCCGCCAACAGGTGGCCCGCCCCGATCGTCGTTGTGGGGCGCCTCGTTGTCGAGTGCGACGCTAGTCGTTGGCGGCCGCGTTGAGCCGCTTATGCATGTCCTGCAGGAGGAGGTTGAGCCCCTTGACCACATCGGGGGTGAGGCCCTCGAGGATGACGTCTTGGCCGCGGAGCGACAGCGGCAGCATCTCGTCGTGAATCTTGGCGCCTGCCCGCGTGAGGTACATCGGGCGCGATCCCCGCGGCCCGTCGCGCAGCACGATGAGGTGGCGCTCGACCAGGCCGCTGACGCTGCCGGAGATCAGCGCCTTGTTGAGGCTGAGGAACTCTGACACCTCCGTGGCGGAAGACCCCGGCCGAGTGGCGAGGGCGGAGATGACCCGCCAGTCGTTGGTGCCGAGGCCGAACTGCTGGCGCATGCGCGAGGATTCCTGACGCACAAGCGCATTCGACAGCAGGGCGAGCAGCCGAGGCGTGAAGTTGTTGGGATCGAGCGCATTGGGGAGAGGCTCGGTGACGATGTCCTCCGCCAGCGGCTCGTGATCGACGTACGTGGTCATCCCGCCTCTTTCGTCAAGTAGCGACGACAGCCGCCGACGTGGCGACGCGCCAACCTCAGAGTATGCCCCTGGGATGCATCTTTCGAAAGCAGCGTTCCCCCAATCTCGCAATGTTCACGCGTATTCTGCTTCACATCTAAACCGAACCCTGTTATGTTGCGTTCATTCCGGCGCGCTCGACCGCCGGAGAGTGCGACCGGCACCGCCGCCGGTCGAGGTAATCAATGAGGAGTACCCATGGCTCGCAACCACACCCCGCTCGAGGCCAAGCGGGCAAGCGTGACCGAACTAGAAGACCTTGCCTACGATCTTCGCCGAAAACTCCTGCACCTCTGCGGCAGCTATGGCGGCGCCGTGCACATTGGCGGCGACCTCTCCTCGGCGGACATCTTCACGGTGCTCTACAACTACGCTCTGCGCGTCGACCCGAACGATCTCGCCAATCCGGTGCGCGACCGTTTCGTCCTGAGCAAGGGCCACGCCGCGGTGTGCATGTACATCGCCATGGCCATCCGGGGGTTCTTCGACTTCGACGACATCGTCGCCACCTACGCCCAGCTCGACAGCGCCTACGGCATGCATCCCTGCAAAGTCCAGCTGCCCGGGGTGGAGGCCTCGACGGGGTCGCTTGGCCACGGCCTCCCCATCGCGGTCGGCATGGCGCTGGGGGCCCGCCACCGCGGGGACGACCACCGCGTGTTTTGCCTTCTCGGCGATGGCGAAACGGGGGAGGGGTCGGTGTGGGAAGCCGCGATGGCCGCCCGGAGCAACGAACTCGGCAATCTCGTCGCCGTCATCGACCGCAACCGCCAGCTCATGACGAGCTTCGCCGAGGAGCGGGTCGTGTTCGAGCCATATCCCGACAAGTGGGCGGCGTTCGGCTGGAACGTCATCGAGGCCGACGGCCATGACATGACCGAGCTGGTCGAGGCGGTCGACCAGCTTCCTGCGGCGTCCAGCACGCGGCCGACGGTCATCATCGCCGACACCGTCAAAGGCAAGGGCGTGGATTTCATGGAGGCGAACCTGGCGTGGCACGCCGGATCGCTCGGGGAGGAAGACCTCGCCCGCGCGTTTGCCTCACTCGAAGCCAGCCGGGAACAGGAGCGTGTGGCGTGACAACTACCTTTACGTTTGGCGAAATGCTCTCGGCCCGCTCGGTCATCGGGTCGACACTCGCGGACCTCGGCAGGGATCACCCCAACCTGTGGGTGATCACCCCAGACATCGGCGCCACCCTCGTGGAATTCCGCGAGGCGTTCCCCGACCGATTCCTCGACGTCGGGCTCGCCGAGCAGGTGGCTGTCGGGATCGCCTCCGGACTTGCCTACGACGGCAATATCCCGGTCGTCAGCGGGATGCTGCCCTTCCTGAGCATGCGCGCGCTGGAGCAGGTGCGCACCGACGTGTGCTACCCGAACCTGCCGGTGAAGATCATCGGCACCCACGGTGGCCTCGTCGGCAACGGCGGATCGACCCACTACGCCGTCGAAGACCTCGCGCTCATGTGCGCACTGACCAACATGACGGTCACCTCGATCGGCGACCCGGTCATGGTCGGGGAGATACTGCGCCAGTCGATGGCGATGCCCGGGCCCATCTATATCCGCCTGGCCGTGGGCAAGTCGGACATGGTCCTGTACGAACCCGGCGCCCACGACATCCGGATAGGCAAGGGCATCGTCGCTCGCGAGGGGGACGACGTCACGCTCTTCACCCACGGCACCACCGTGGCGCAGGCACTCACCGCCGCCGACCAGCTTGCCGCGGACGGCGTATCGGTTCGGGTCGTGGACATGTTCACGCTCAAACCCATCGATGAGGAGCTCATCAAGCGCTGCGCCGCCGAAACCGGCGGGCGCTTCGTGGTGGTCGAGGATCACCTTGCCTATGGCGGTCTCGCCTCACGCATCGCTGACGTCGTTACCGACGCCGGCATCGGGCTCACGGCTTTCGAGCGGCTGGGCATCCCGCAGGTGTATGCCGGGTTCGGGGAGGACGAAGAGCTGCGCGACAAGCACGGCTATGGCCTCAACGACACTATCGGGGCGCTGCGACGTGCCGTCGCGGCGTGAGCTGTCGGAAGGGACGAACGTGAGAACTGTTGCTGTCACGCGCATAGGCGATCTGCGAGACCCTGACCCGGAGCAGCGTGGGGCGATCGGCGTCGTCGACATGCCGGATCACGCGCTGGGGGCAGAGGATGTCCGGATCCGGGTCGCCTACGCTTCCATTTGCGGCTCGGATCCCCAGCTGGCGCAGGGCTACTTCGGCACGGAGGTGCCGATCGGGCTGGGGCATGAGATCTCTGGGGTCGTCGAGGCTGTCGGCCCCGATGTCGTTGGCGACATCACGGTAGGCGACCGCGTCGCCGGGAACTTCGTCCGCTTCTGCGGGGCCTGCCGCCCCTGCCAGGATGGCCGCCAGCAGTTCTGCGAACGGCTGCACGCCTACAACCGACCCGGCATGGCCGAGACGGTGACGTGGCACGAGTCCCAGGTGTATCGACTTCCCGACGACGTCTCGCTGCTCGCGGGCTGCTTGCTCGAACCGACATCGGTAGCTGTGCGGATCGCGGACAAGACGAGCATGCGGGTGGGGGACCGCGTGGCGATCTGCGGCGGCGGGCCCATCGGCCAGCTAGCGCTGCAGATCATGCACCGATTCGGCGCCACCGACCTCACGCTCATCGAGCCGATTGCTGCCCGCCGGGAACTCGCACGTGCGACCGGGGCCCAACACGTCATCGACCCGAGCACACAGGATCAGTCGGCCGAGGCCGACCGGATCACCGCGGGCCACGGATTCGACGTCGTCATCGACGCCTCGGGAGCGACCCAGGCGGTGGCCGGCCTCCTCGACATCGCCGCGCCAGGCGGCCGCGTCGTCTACGGGGCGATGTACCCTGCCGCCTTCGAGATGCCGCTGAACCTGTCGAGCTACCTGTACCTCAAGGAACTCACTCTCACGGGCGTTTTCGTCTCCCCGTACGCCTTCCCGCGGGCGTTACAACTCCTGCCGAGCCTGCAGCTCGAGGCAATGACCAGTGCGGTATTTCCCCTCGAAGACGCCCCCGCCGCCTTCGAGGCCCACCTCAGCGGCGAGCACGTCAAGGTCATCGTGCAGTGCAACGACGACGTCGACGGAACGGACAGGCCGTGAACGTCGCCACCGCGGTGGCTGCTCCCGCCGTCGCCGCGACAGGTGTGACTAAACGCTTCGACGGCGTCGTCGCATTGGACGAAGCGGAGTTGGCGGTGCAACGGGGTGAGATCCATGCCCTGCTCGGGGAGAACGGGGCGGGCAAGTCGACCCTCATCAAGGTGATGACCGGGGTGTACAGTCCGGACGCCGGCACCGTCGCGGTCGCCGGTGAGCCGGCGCGATTCCAGGACGTGCGAGAGGCCCGCCGCTACGGCGTCGTCGCCCTTTACCAGGAGCTGTCCATCGTCCCGACCATCAGCGTCGCGGAGAACATCGTGCTTGGTGGCGCCACCCCGAGCCGCGGACCGCTCGTGCAGTGGGGAGAGCTCTATCGCCGCGCGCAGTACCAACTTGACCGCCTCAACCAGCGCATCCCCCTGCGCAAACTCGCCGGCCGGTTATCGCCTGTGCAGCAGACCATGGTGGCCATCGCTCGCGCATTGACGGCCGACGCGAGGGTGCTCATTCTCGATGAGCCCACCGCGGCGCTTACCGACACCGAGATCCTCGACCTGTTCACTGTGCTGCGCGCGCTGCGCGACGAAGGCGTCGCGATCATCTACGTCTCCCACCGGCTCGAAGAGGTTTTCGAACTGTGCGACCGGCTCACGGTCATGCGCAACGGGCGGACGATCGCCACCACCGAGGTGGCCGCCACCACGATCGACCAGGTCATTCGCTGGATGGTCGGCCGCGAACAAGGCGAGCTCTACCCCCGGCGGGACGGCCACTTCGGTGAGGTCGTGCTCGAGGTGGGCGAGCTGTGCGGGCGAAGGATCCAGGACATCTCTTTTGAAGTACGGCGCGGGGAGATTCTCGGCGTCGGCGGGTTGGCGGGCTCGGGCCGCAGCGAATTACTACGCGTCCTTGCCGGAGCTCAGCGACACGCAAGCGGCGCCGTCGCGGTCTCAGGCCGCGAGGTAGCGCTCAACGGGGTCGGGCGGTCCCTCGACGCGGGCATCGTCCTCGTGCCGGAGGAACGCCGATCGCAAGGGGTCATTCTCGGCGCAGGCATCCACGACAACATCGCGGTCTCGAATCTCAACACCGTCAGCACCTTGGGACTCGTTTCGGGCCGCAAGGTCAACTCGCTGGCCCGCCAGTCCCTGCGCGACCTCCACATCAAGGCCCGCGGCCCCCGCCAAGTCGTGGGGCAGCTATCCGGGGGAAACCAGCAGAAGGTCGTGCTGGCCAAGATGCTGGCCCGCAATCCCGATGTGCTCCTCATGGACGAGCCCACCCGTGGCATCGACATCGGAACCAAGGCCGAGATCTACCGCCTGATGCGCAAGCTCGCGCGTCAGGGCACGGCCATCGTCGTCGTCAGCTCCGAACTGCCGGAGCTCCTCGGCATCTCCGACCGGCTCATCGTCCTCCACGAGGGACGTATCGCCGGAGAAGTCGACGCCCAAGAGGCGAATCAGGAACGGGTTCTTTCGTACTTCTATGGAAGGGACGTCTGACAATGACGCAGACGACAACGGCTCCCGCGCGCACGGAAGCGCCAACGGTTGAACGCACCCCCGTGACCCAACTCATGTGGCAGGGCGGGACGCTCATTGCGCTCCTCGGCCTCATCGCCTTCTTCGGCATCATGCGGCCAGATGCATTCTTCAGCTTCGGAAATGTCCGCAACATTCTGATGCAAATATCGATTCTGGCGATCATTGCGGCCGCTCAGACGGTCGTCATGGTCGTCGGTGACTTCGACCTCTCCGTCGGATCGAACGCGTCGCTCTCCGGTGCCACGGCGGCTGCCCTCATGATCAATGAGACCCCCATCCCGATTGCCATCATCGCCGGCCTTGCCGTTGGGCTCGGTATCGGGATCGTCAACGGAATACTCGTCGCCTATCTCGGCATCTCCGCAATTATCGCGACCTTGGCGACAATGACGACGTTCAGCGGGCTTGCGTTCATTGTCACTAGCGGCACAACCCTCTACGGAATGCCAGAAGAGTTCCATGTGCTCGGCCAAGGGCGCCCGGCGGGCATCCCGATGCCCGTCATTTTCGCCACCGCGATCGCCCTCATCATCTGGTTCATGCTCCGCTTCACCACTCTCGGGCGCCGCTGGTACGCCGTGGG
>DATGSB010000196.1:0-11041 GCA_035303045.1 Actinomycetaceae bacterium
GTGCTCATCGGCGGCTGGCTCATGTTGCCGGCCTCCACCTCGATCTACTGGCCGCCACTCACCGTCATCATCGAAGCCTTCCTCGACTGGGCGGCGAGCGGATCGCTGTGGTCGGACATCGCCTTCAGCCTCGGCAACTACGGCGTCGGCCTCGTGGGCGCCATCACCGTCGGTGTTGCCGTCGGGCTTCTCATCGGCATGTCCCCCAAGGTTGCTGAGGTGCTGTCGCCGTACCTCGACTTCGTGCGCACCCTGCCCTTCGTCGTCTTCGTTCCCATCCTCATCCTCGCGCTCGGGGTGGGCCGCGGCCCGAAGATCTTCCTCATCTTCCTCGCCTGTGTTTGGCCCATCCTGCTCAACACGATGGAAGGTGTGCGCTCGATCGCCACGGGAATCTTCGACGTCGCCCACGCCTACCGCATTCCGTTGGCACTGCGCATCCGCAAGGTCATCATCCCCGGCGCACTTCCCCAGATCGCGGTGGGGGTGCGCCTGGCGGTCACGATCGGGATCGTCATGCTCGTCGTGAGCGAGATGTATGGCTCGATCGAAGGGATCGGCTACTTCGTACTGCGAAGCGGCCAACGGTTCCAACTCCCGCCGACGTGGGCGGGAACCATCCTCATCGGCATCATCGGCTGGCTGCTCACGGTCATTTACGGAATTGGTGAACGACGCCTGTTGCGCTGGACCAGGCAAGACGACGGCGCCACCAAGAAGCGCCAGGTTGGGAGACCAAAGCAATGACGACTGACGGCCACATACTGCTCAGTACCACCGGATTGACCAAGTCGTTCGGCGTGGGAGCGGCGGCGCTCACGGTCATCGACGACCTCAATCTCGAGATCCGCGCCGGCGACGTCACCTGCCTCGTCGGACCCTCCGGCGTGGGGAAGACCACGCTGCTCCACCTCCTCGCGGGGCTGTCGCTGCCCACCTCGGGAGCAGTGGCGATCAAGGGCGCGCAGATCACGGAACCCGTCGAGGACATCGCCGTGGTCTTCCAGGACTACCGCAGCTCCCTCATGCCGTGGATGCGCGTGCTCCCCAACGTCGCCTTCCCCCTCGAGGGACGCGGCGTGAGCAAGCCCGAACGCGAGAAGCGCGCGGAGGACGCGCTGCGCCTCGTCGGGCTCGCCGGCAGCGGTTCCAAGTACCCGTGGCAGCTGTCGGGAGGCATGCAGCAGCGGGTGGCGATCGCCCGTGCGCTCGCCTACGAATCACCCGTGCTGCTCATGGACGAGCCCTTCGGCTCGCTGGATGCCCAGACGAGGTTCGAGCTGGAAGATCTCGTGCTCGGGCTGCGGCGCGACCTGGGAATCACGATCGTGCTCGTCACCCACGACATCGATGAGGCGGTGTACCTCGGCGACCGCGTCGTCGTGCTCGGGGGCCGGCCCTCGCGCATCGTCGACGACGTGGAGGTTCCGCTGGGGCGAGATCGCAACCAGCTCACGACCCGCTCCACGTCGACCTTCGTCGACATGCGCACCCGGGTGCTGCAGGAAATCCAGCGCCACGCGATCGACCCAGCCAAGGTTTGACAGGTAAAGGACAGCTATGACCCTGCGTGTTCCCGACGTTCCCTACAGCCTCGCGCGCCTGCGGACCGCCGACGGCGTGAGCCCCGGCCTGGTCGCGGGGGACCGGGTTCGCCCGCTCACCCCCGCCGAACTCGGCGCCGAGGACCTCACGGGCTTCCTCGCCGATCCCCGCTGGGACCGGCTCGCCGAGCTCGCGCAGGCCGACGGGCCCTGGCAGTCGCTCACCGAGGTGTCGCTGGATGCCCCGGTGACACCGCGGCATGTGTTCCAGGCAGGCGCGAACTACCGCACCCACGTCGTGCAGCTCATCATGGCCGAGATGTCGGGCCGTAACGAGGGCCGCACGAAGGAGGAGGTGCGTGCGGACGCCGAGAAGGTCATGGACGCCCGGGCCGCCAGCGGCACACCGTTCATCTTTCTCGGGCTCTCGGGGTGCGTCGTGAGCCCCGAGGAGCCGCTCGTGCTCCCCGCGGGCGCCGACACCCATGACTGGGAACTCGAGCTCGCCGCCGTCATCGGACGCGAAGCGTTTCAGGTCGACGCGGCAGCCGCCCTGTCGCACGTGGCCGGCTACACGATCGTCAACGACATCACCACGCGCGAATACGTGTTTCCCGGCGACATCGGCGGTATCGGCGCCGACTGGTTCCGGTCGAAGAACGCCCCTGGCTTCCTCCCGACAGGCCCCTTCCTCGTGCCGGCCCACTTCGTTGATCCCTCCGACCTCACGATCCGGCTCGAGCTCAACGGAGAGGTCATGCAGGACGAATCCACCGCCGAGCTCGTCTTCGACGTCCCCGCGATCATCGCGGCCGCCTCGCAGACGACGCGGCTGCTGCCCGGTGACCTCATCCTCACCGGAAGCCCCTCGGGCAACGGGCAGCACTGGGGGCGCTTCCTGCGCGACGGCGATGTCATGACGGGCTCGATCGACCGGCTCGGCGCCCAGCAAGTCCGCTGCGTCGCCGCGCGATCGAAGGGATGCGCCGCGTGATCACCGACGTCCACGCCCACGTCCTGCTGCCCCCGCTGCAACAGGAGGTCGAACGCCGCGCCCCCGAGGCCGTGCGTGCCGCTGCGGAGCTCGAAACGTTGCGCCACGGCCCGGAAAGCCAAGCCGTATCGGGGCCGATGGTGGGCCAGCGCATCCCGCGGCTCACCGACCCCGAGCTGCGGATCCAGGAAATGGACCGCCAGGGCGTCGACGTGCAGTGGGTCAGCGCCTCACCGAACCACTTCTATCCGTGGGCGGAGCCGCCCCTCGCCCGCTGGGTGGCGCTCGAAGGCAACCGCCTCATCGCCGAGCACGTCAGCCACGCGCCGGACCGGCTCCTCGGCCTCGGGCTCACGCCGCTGCAGCACCCCGATCTCATGGTCGAATGCCTGGACGACGCGGTGGGCAACCGCGGCCTCATCGGCGTGGAGATCTCCTCCTTCGCCGGGGACGTTGAGCTCTCCGACGCTCGCCTCGAGCCCTTCTGGGCGCGGGCCGAGGAACTCGGGGCGATCGTCTTCCTGCACCCCTTCGGCTGCTCCCTCGATGAACGGCTCAACCGGTTCTACCTCGCCAACACGGTCGGCCAGCCGGTCGAGAACGCGGTGGCGCTGTCCCACCTCATCTTCGCCGGCGTGCTCGACGCCCACCCCGACCTGCTCCTCGTGGCCGCCCATGGTGGGGGCTACCTGCCCACCGCGATCGGCCGCTCCGATCACGCCTGGCGGGTGCGCCCCGACGCCCGAGGCTGCAAGCACGCGCCGTCGACGTACCTGCGCCGGATCTGGTTCGACACCGTCGTCCACGACCACGGCGCGCTGCGCCACCTCATCGAGGTCGCCGGCGCCGAACAGGTCGTCGTGGGCAGCGACTACCCCTTTGACATGGGGCTGGAGGATCCTCTGGCGTTCCTTCGCGGCGCCGGGCTGCCCGCCGACACCGAGGAGCTCATCCTCGGCGGTAATGCGGCTCAATTGCTCACCCGGCACCGCCGGCGTGCAGCACAATGAGCAGCATGCGACAACGTGGTTTGGACAAGGTGGTCACCGACGCCGCGACCGCGGTAGCGGATATCCCGGACGGCGCCTCGCTGGCCGTCGGCGGCTTCGGCCTCTCCGGGAACCCGATGGCGCTCATCGAGGCGCTGCTCGCCAGGCGCGTGGGCGGCCTCTCCGTGGTGTCCAACAACTGCGGGGTGGACGACTGGGGGCTGGGGCTGCTGTTGCGCGAGGGCCTGCTCTCCAAGATGACCGCCTCCTACGTGGGCGAGAACAAGGAGTTCGAACGCCAATACCTCTCCGGGGAGCTGGAGCTCGAGCTCGTCCCCCAGGGGACGCTCGCGGAGAAGCTGCGTGCCGGGGGGTCCGGGATCGCCGCGTTCTTCACCCAAAGCGGCGTGGGGACCCAGGTGGCGGAGGGCGGCCTGCCGCAGCGCTACGACGCCGAGGGCAACGTCGTCCAAGCCTCGCACGCCAAGGAAACTCGCACCTTCCGCTACGCCGGCACCCACCGAGAGTTTGTCCTCGAGGAGGCCATCACCACCGACTACGCGCTCGTCCACGCAGTGCGTGGCGACCGGTACGGCAACCTCGTGTTCAACAAGGCCACCCGCAACTTTGCCGAACTCGCCGCCATGGCCGGCCAAGTCTGCATCGCACAGGTCGAGGAACTCGTCGAACCCGGCGAGATCGACCCCAGTGAGGTGCACCTGCCCGGCATCTACGTCCACCGCGTCGTGGAGGTCGGCACACAGATCGAGAAGCGCATCGAGCGGGTCACCGTCGCCCGCGCCGGCGGGAGTGAGGGTTGAGCATGGCACTGACACGGGACCAGATGGCGGCGCGTGCCGCCCAGGAGCTTGCAGACGGCTCCTACGTCAACCTCGGCATCGGCATGCCCACCCTCGTGCCCAACTACATCCCCCACGGGCGGCAGGTCATGCTGCAATCCGAAAACGGCATCCTCGGCGTCGGCCCCTACCCCACCGAGGACCAGGTCGACCCCGACCTCATCAACGCCGGCAAGGAGACCGTCACCGTGCTCCCCGGGGCCTCGTTCTTCAACTCCGCCACCTCCTTCGGGATGATCCGCGGCGGCAAGATCGACGTCGCGATCCTCGGCGCCATGCAGGTATCCGAGCGGGGCGACCTCGCGAACTGGATCATCCCCGGCAAGATGGTCAAGGGCATGGGCGGGGCCATGGATCTCGTCCACGGCGCCCAACGCCTCATCATCCTCATGGAGCACACCGCGCGCGACGGCTCCCCGAAGCTGGTGTCGACCTGCTCGCTGCCCCTCACCGGCAAGGGCGTCGTCGACCGAATCATCACCGATCTCGCCGTCGTCGACGTCACCCCCGACGGTTTCCGGCTCGTTGAGCTCGCCCCCGGAGTCACCGAGGACGAGGTGCGCCAACGCACTGAACCCGCCCTCGACGTGGCCGCCGACCTGCGAGAGATGAGCCTGGTGTGACGCGCGCAGAGGACGTCGTCATCGTCGGCGCAGCCCGCACCCCGCAGGGAAAGCTCGGGGGCGCGCTCGCTGCCCTGTCGGCCACCGACCTCGGGGCCGTGGCGATCGGGAAAGCCCTGACGACGGCCGGGGCGTCCGGGGACGCCGTCGACGCCGTCGTCATGGGCCAAGTCGTGCAGGCCGGCGCGGGGCAAGGGCCCGCGCGCCAGGCAGCCATCGCCGCCGGGATCGGCTGGCGAGCGCACGCCACGACCGTCAACAAGGTGTGCCTCTCGGGGCTGAGCGCCATCATCGACGCCGCCCGACTGCTGCGCAGCGGGGAAGCCTCCGTCGTCGTGGCAGGGGGCATGGAATCGATGACCAACAGCCCCCATCTCCTGCCGAAGGCACGGCAGGGATACCGCTACGGCAACGCGACGGTGCTGGACTCGGTGCTCTTCGACGGCCTCACCGATGCGTTCAGCAACGCGGCCATGGGGTTGTCCACCGACCGCGACACCGCCGCCACGTACCCGATCTCTCGCGAGCGGCAGGACGAGATCGCCGCCTCGTCGCATCATCGCGCCCACGAGGCGTGGGAGGCCGGTGTGTTCGCCGCGGAGGTCGCGGCGGTGACGGTCTCCGGGCGTAAGGGCGAGGTGACCGTGGAGCGGGACGAGGGCATTCGTCCCCAGACGACGATCGAGGCGCTTGCCCGGTTGGCGCCCGCCTTCGACAAGGACGGCTCGATCACCGCCGGCAACGCTTCGCAGTTGTCAGATGGCGCGGCGGCGGTGGTTCTCACGACACGTTCCCACGCGGAGGAGCAGGGGTGGCAGCCCCTGGCGACGCTCCGCGCCGTCGGCCAGGTCGCCGGCCCGGATGCGTCGTTACACGCCCAGCCGGCCAATGCGATCACGCAGGCGCTGGGCCGTCAGGGCTGGACGCTCGGGGAGCTCGACCACATCGAGATCAACGAGGCCTTTGCCGTCGTCGTGGCTCAGTCGGCCGTCGAGCTCGGCGTCGAGGCCTCGGTGGTGAATCCGCACGGCGGAGGGATCTCCTTGGGCCACCCCATCGGAGCCAGCGGAGCGCGCCTCGCGGTGCACGCCGCGCACCAGCTCCACGCCCGGCGCGCGGGCCGCGCGGCGGTGGCACTGTGCGGCGGCGGCGGCCAGGGCGAAGCGCTTCTGCTCGAAGCCGAGGAGCGCTAGCTTTCCGGGGCCTCGTGGTGCTGCGTCGCCGCTTCGGCCTGCAGCTCGCGCCCCGCGCGCTGGAACACCTCTCGGAGCCAGGCGTGCTCGGGGTCGTGGTCGTGGATCGGGTGCCACCACAGCGCCGAGATGAGCGGCGTGGGGGTGAAGGGAAGCTCGTGAACGGCGACCTCGGCCATCTGCGTCACCAGCGGCACGAGCATCCGCTGGACGATGGCGAGCCGCTCGGTGTGGGCGACGAAGAGCGGCAGCAGGAGAAAGCTTTCAACCACGGTTTCCACGCGCGGCTGCAGCCCGAGCTGTTGGAGTTGTAGCCCCACGGCCGTGAAGGCGGAGCGCGTTTGGTAGGTGTAGACCCACGGGGAGGCGGCGAGCAGCTCCAGGGTGATGCCCTCGGCGGTGCGCGGGTTGTCCTTCGCCGCCACCAGCACCCAGTCATCGCGATACAGGTCGGCGTGCGGGCGGCCGCTCACCACCCCGTGGGGGAGCACGATGCCGTCGACCGAGGCCAATCGCTGCAGCACGTCGCTCAACCCGGGGGAGGTCGTGGGCACGAGCCGCAACTGAACGTTGGGGGCCTCCTGGCTGACGAGACGCGAAGCGCGGGCGCCGATCGTCGTCAACGCATAGTCGGAACCGTGGATCGTGAAGTGTCGCGCCGATTCCTTCGGGTCCCACCGCGCTTGGCTTTCGAACACCCGACGTGCCGCGTTGAGGGCGATCGTGGTGTGCTCGGCGAGGCGGGCCGCGAGCGGGGTGAGCTCATAGGTGTTGCCGCGTCGGGCGAGCAGCTGGTCGTCGAAATGCGACCGCAGGCGCGCCAGCGCGGCGCTGAGCGATGGCTGGCTCATATACAGCCGCTCCGCCGCGCGGGTGACGTTTCGTTCCGTCAGCAGCGCGTCGAGCGACACCAGAAGGTTGAGATCGAGGCGCGACAGTAGTGGCTCATCGGGGTGGGGACTGCGGCGGGCCATTGCCCCACGGTATCAATAATCCCGATCGTGGCCATAGGCAATATGTCCTTGCCTGATGGTTGTGGGCGGGTCGACGATGAAGGCACACCGGCCCACGACCCCCGAAAGGGAATCAACGATGATCACCCCCCTTGCGCACCTGTCCTACGTCGCGCTCAGCACTCCCGACGTGGATAAGTCAGTCGACTTCTACACCGGCATCCTCGGCCTCACCGAAGTCGCTCGCGTCGACGGCCGCGCCTACCTGCGCTGCTGGGGCGACCCCTACAGCTACAGCCTCGTCATCGTCCCCGGCGCGGAGACGGCGCTGTACGAGATGGCCTGGCGCACCAAGAGCCGCGAGCTCCTCGACGAAGCCGTCAACCGCGTCGAGGCCACCGGCGTCAAGGGGGAGTGGTTCGACGGGCACGACATCGGCCGTGCCTACCGCTTCGTCGGCCCGTGGGGACACACGATGGCCCTGCACTGGGACGCCGTCCACTACCGCGAAACCGAAGGCGACAACGCCTCGGTCTTCCCCGACCGCTTCATGCGCCGCAGCCGCGTCGCCGGCGCCCCGCGCCACCTCGACCACGTCACGATCTGCGCGAGTGACGTCGATGCCTTCGCCGAGTGGTACAGCGAGGTCTTCGGCTTCCGCATCATGGCCCGCACCGTGCTCGAAGACGCCCCGCTGTCGGTGTTCTCCGTGCTCACGACCAACGAGAAGTCCCACGACCTCGGCGTCGTCCTCGACGGCTCGACCCGCGGCGGCCGCGTCAACCACTACGCCTATTACGTCGACACCCGCGAGGAAATGCTCATCGGTGCCGACATCCTGCTGGAGAACGGCGTGCCCATCGAATACGGCCCCACCATCCACGGCATCGGCGAGCAGTCCTTCCTGTACTACCGCGAACCGTCGGGCATGCGCATCGAACTCAACTCCGGCGGGTACCGCAACTACGTGCCGGACTGGGAGCCGCAGACCTGGAAGACCTCCCAGGGCTCCTACGACATCTACAACAACAGCTCTCGCCCGCTGTCCCTCACCGAATCGTTCCCGCCCGCCGATGGGCCGACCGCCACGGAAGAAGGCGTGCCCGAGGAGATCAAGGACAAGCTCCTGCGCGGCCTCATCTGAGCGACGAAGGACGGATAAGCGACGAAAGACGGGACAACACGATGACTGCACGACTCGAAGACCCCTCCGCGATCGATCGCTCCGATCCGGCGGGTGAGGTAGCCGAACGCGCGGAGGCGTACCGCAATTGGGGCAGGTGGGGCGCCGACGACGTGCTCGGCACCCTCAACTTCATTACCCCCGCCAAGCGGGTCGAGGCGGCCGAGCTCGTCACCGCCGGCCGCTCCGTGTCTCTCGGCCAACAGTTCAACGAAGACGGACCGCAGAAGGGCTGGAAGAAGCGCAACAACCCCGTGCACACGATGACGGGCACGGGCGCCGACCACGTCCGCAACCCCCACACCACGACTCACGGGATCGGTGGCGCCGACGACCTCATCGTGATGCCCCTGCAGTGCTCCACCCAATGGGACGGGCTCGGACACATCTTCGACCGAGGATTCGCCTACAACGGACGACCGGCCGACGAAGTCGTCACCACCCAGGGGGATCAGGTCACCGGCATCGAGCACATGGCCGCGACCATCGTCTCGCGCGGCGTGCTCCTCGATCTCGGCCGCCACCTGCGCCCCGACACCGGCGAACTGGAGGACGGCTACGCCATCACCGTCGCCGACCTGGAAAGCTGCATCGCCGCCCAGGGCCCGTCCGCCACGGTGGGCAGCGGCGACATCCTACTCGTGCGCACCGGCCAGCTCGGTCGCGTGCGCCGCGACGGGTGGGGCGACTATGCCGGCGGCCCCGCGCCGGGCCTGTCCATCACGACGGCCGGCTGGCTGCACCGTACCGAGATCGCCGCGATCGCTACCGACACGTGGGGATTCGAAGTCCGGCCGAACGAGTTCGACGACTCCTTCCAGCCCCTGCATCAGATCGTCATCCCGAACATGGGGCTCACGGTCGGCGAGATGTGGGACCTGGAAGAACTGGGCAGCGTATGCGCCGACCTGGGGCGCTACGACTTCCTGTTGAGCGCGGCGCCGCTGCCGATCACCGGCGCGGTGGGGTCCCCCATCAACCCCATCGCCGTTCTCTAGGCGTACCAGGACAAGGAGGTTCTGACATGGCAGCAGTGGGCAACGTAGCAGTCGTGGGAGCCGGGCTCTGTGGCCTGGCCACGGCCATTCAACTCGCGCGAGGCGGGGTCTCGGTGGACGTCATCGAGGCCCAGCCCGAGCTCACCGCCCTCGGCTCGGGGATCTCGCTGTCGGGCAATGCGCTGCGGGTGCTGGCCGACGTGGGAGTGTGGGAGGAACTCGACGCCGCCGGGTTCGCGTTCGACGGGCGGGTGCTGCGGGCCCCTGGCCCGGATGCGCCCGTCATTTCCCGCGGCACCGATGACCCCTCGCCCGACGGGTTGCCCACGGGCATGGGGGTTCCTCGCCCTGAACTGGCCCGCATCCTGTTCGACCGCGCCCGCGCGGTGGGAGCCAACGTGCGTTTCGGCACGAAGGTGGTGCGCCTCGAGCACACGGTCGACGGCGCCTGGCTGTACGACGAGCGGGGCGTCCTTGGCTCCTACGACCTCGTCATCGGTGCCGACGGGATCCACTCCACCGTGCGCGCCCAACTCGGGATCGATGCCCAGCCCGAGCCGACCGGGATGGGCATCTGGCGCGCCTTCGTCTCCCGCCCGGAAGAGGTCGGCACGACGGAGCTGTACTACGGCGGTCCGGCCTACATCGCCGGGTACACCCCCACGGGGGAGAACTCGATGTACGCCTTCCTCGTGTTCGACGCCGAGGATCATTTCGACTACTCAGCGGCGCGGGGCGCCGAGCTGATGATCGAGAAGTCCCAGGCCTACGGCGGGCCGTGGGACTCCATCCGGGCGGACCTGGCCAGCGGCACTGCGCACATCAACTACACCTGGTTCACCCACCACCTCGTGCCCGCCCCGTGGCACCGGGGCAACGCCGTCATCATCGGCGACGCCGCACACTCCTGCCCGCCCACGATCGCCCAAGGCGCGGCGCAAGGGCTGGAGGACTCCGCGGTGCTCAGCGAGTTGCTGCTCGGCCGCGACCGTCTCGACGATGCGCTGTGGGAGGAATTCCATGCGCGGCGCGTCACTCGCGCCAAGGCCGTCGTCGACGCCTCGGTGCAGCTCGCGGAATGGCAGCGGCACGGCCAGAAGTACGCGGCGCAGATGCCGGAGCTGCTCGCCGACCTCGGCCAGCGCCTCGCCCAACCCCTGTGATGCGGCACCCAAGCAGCGACGACGACGTCACGACCACGAAGTAGAGGAATCACATGAAAATCGCTCGGTGGACGACGGGCAACGACCTTGGCGAGGGCTTCATCATCGACGACCACGTCGTGCCCTTCGCTGACGGCCGCACGGTGGCCGATGTGCTCGCCGGCGGCCTCGCGGCCGCACACGAGGAGTACGCCAAGGTCGCGCAGGTGGCCGGAACACCGCTGGGGCAGGTGCAGCTGCGCGCGCCGCTGCAGCCCGCGGCGGTGCGCGACTTCACGGCCTTCGAGGAGCACGTCGAGGGCATGAGCGCCGACGAGAATGGCGCGCCGCGCGTGACGAGCGGATGGTACGAGGCACCCGCCTTCTACTTCACCAACCCGCACATCATCCACGGCCCGGGCGGCGTCATCCGGCCGCCGGTGACGACGCGGCTGGACTACGAGCTCGAAGTCGCCGTCGTGCTGGGCGGGGAGCCGGGGGAGAACCTCGACGTCGCGAGCGCTGAGAACCACATCTTCGGTTACTGCATCATGAACGACTG
>DATGSB010000197.1:0-2787 GCA_035303045.1 Actinomycetaceae bacterium
ATCGGCTCCAAGGTGACGATGAAGTACCCGGCGATCTACCTCATGGGCCCCCACGCGCACGGCGAAACCCTGTCGGCCGCCTTCTCCGGCGCCGGTCAGAACCAGGACACGGGCGCCAAGATGGTCCACATGGCGCCGCACACGACGTCCACGGTTGTGTCGAAGTCGGTGTCGCGTAACGGCGGGCGTTCCTCCTATCGCGGCCTCGTCCAGGTACTCGAAGGCGCGCGCCACTCGAAGTCGACGGTGCTGTGCGACGCCCTGCTCGTCGACACCGTGTCGCGCACCGACACCTACCCCTACGTCGACGTTCGCGTGGACGACGTCGAGATGGGGCACGAGGCCACCGTTTCCAAGGTGAGCGAGGACCAGCTGTTCTACCTCATGTCGCGCGGCCTCGATGAGTACGAGGCGATGGCGACGATCGTCCGAGGCTTCATCGAGCCGATCTCTCGCGAACTGCCCATGGAGTACGCCCTCGAGCTCAACCGCCTCATCGAATTGCAGATGGAAGGCTCCGTCGGCTAAATGAGCACCCTGACCGAGCCCACCCCATCCCGAGACAAGGAATCCATGAAGACCGACCATTCCCGCGCGACCGCTGAGGGCGCGCACAGCCACGCGAGCCTCCAGGGTGTCGGAGAGCGCTTCACGTCGTTCGAGCTGGCTGACTTTCCACTTCCCACCGGCCGGGAGGAGAACTGGCGGTTCTCACCCGTCGACCGGTTCCAGAAGTTCTTCGCCGGCGACCTCACCGGCCCCGCGCCGGCCATCGTCGTCGACGCGGCGCCCGGGGTATCCAGCGAACAAGCCGGTCGTGACGACGCCCGGCTAGGCACCATCGGGGAGCCCATCGACCGGGTGTCGGCGGCGGCCTGGAACGGGTTCTCCGAGGCCACCGTCATCACGGTCGGCGCCAAGCAGGCGCCCGAGCAGCCCACGTCGGTCTCGATCACCGGAGCGGGCGGGGACGAACCGGGCGCGCAGCACCTGCTCGTCGTCGCCGAGGAGCTCTCCGAGGCAGTCGTCATCCTCAACCACGCGGGCAGCGCCCAGCTTGCCCAGACGGTCGAGATCGACGTGCGCCAGGGCGCCAAGCTCACCCTCGTGAGCATCCAGGAGTGGGAGGAAGGCAGCGTCCACCTTGCGGGCCACCGCGCCCGGGTGGGACGTGACGCCACGCTGCGCCACATCGTCGTCACCCTCGGCGGTGACGTCGTTCGGATCACCCCCGACGCCGTGCTCGCCGAGCCCGGCGGTGAGGTGGACAGCGTCGGGATGTACTTCACCGACGCCGGCCAGCACCAGGAGCACCGCCTGCTCGTCGACCACCACGCCCCCAACTGCAAGTCGCGGGTGGCGTACAAGGGGGCACTGCAGGGCGAGGACTCCCACGCCGTATGGATCGGCGACGTGGCCATCAGGGCGGCCGCCGAAGGGACCGACACCTACGAGCTCAACCGCAACCTGCTGCTCACCGAAGGCGCCCGGGCCGACTCGGTGCCCAACCTCGAGATCGAGACGGGAGAGATCGAAGGGGCGGGCCACGCCAGCGCCACCGGCCGTTTCGACGAGGAGCAGTTGTTCTACCTCCAGGCACGCGGCATCCCCGAGCGGGAGGCCCGCCGCCTCGTCGTCGTGGGCTTCTTCCGCGAGCTCATCACGCAGATGGCGGTGCCGAGCATCACCGATCGCCTCGAGGAGGCGATCGAGAAGGAACTCGAACACTTCGAGGCCGTTCACGCATGAGCCCCCAACACGTGTGCGATACCGGCGACCTCGAGCCGGGTGAGGCCATGCGCCTCGACCTGGAAACCGAGGACGGGCGCCCCTGCCCGGTCGCGATCGTGCGCGCCGAGGACGGCCAGTATCACGCCGTCTCCGACATCTGCACCCACGGCCAGGTGAGCCTGTCCGAGGGCGATGTCGAGGGATCGAGCATCGAATGCTGGCTGCACGGCTCTCAGTTCGACCTCGTCACGGGCAAACCGCTGTCGCTGCCGGCGACGGTGCCCGTGGCCGTCTACCCGCTCACGGTGGAAGGCGAGCAGGTGTTCGTCGACATCGACGCACCGGCCGGCTAGCCGCCCCGCGAGCCCACAGCTAACCCACACTTATCTAGGAAGAGAAGAAGCGACGACATGTCCACACTTGAGATCAAGAACCTCCACGTGAGCGTCGGTACCCAGGAAGGCCCCAAGCCGATCCTGCGCGGGGTCGACCTCACCATCAACAGCGGTGAGACCCACGCGATCATGGGCCCCAACGGATCCGGCAAGTCGACCCTGGCCTACGCGGTCGCCGGCCACCCGAACTACGAGGTCACCGACGGCCAGATCCTCCTCGACGGCGAAGACGTCTTGGAGATGGAGGTCGATGAGCGGGCCCGCGCCGGACTTTTCCTCGCCATGCAGTACCCGGTGGAGGTCGCTGGCGTGTCGGTGTCGAACTTCCTGCGCACCGCCAAGACCGCGGTTGACGGCGAGGCCCCGGCCCTGCGCCACTGGGTCAAGGACGTCAAGGAAGCGATGACGACGCTGCGGATGGACGACGACTTCGCGCAGCGCGACGTCAACACCGGGTTCTCCGGCGGTGAGAAGAAGCGCCACGAGATCCTGCAGATGAAGCTGCTCAAGCCACGGTTCGCCATCCTGGACGAGACGGACTCCGGGCTGGACGTCGACGCCCTGCGCATCGTCGGTGAGGGCGTCAACAGCGCGCGGACCGAAACTGGCGCGGGCATCGTGCTCATCACCCACTACACGCGGGTGCTGGAGCACATCAAGT
>DATGSB010000198.1:0-3676 GCA_035303045.1 Actinomycetaceae bacterium
GCGCACGTTGTGGGAGTTGATCCACACCATGCCCGCGTCGATGCTCTCGGCGACGGTGTGCGCCCGCTTGAGGTCGGTGCTCCACACGTACGCCGCCAGGCCGTACTTGACGTCGTTGGCCAGGTCGATGGCCTCCTCTTCGGAGTCGAACGGCGTGATGGCAACGACGGGCCCGAAGATCTCCTCTTGGAAGATGCGGGCGGTGCGGGGCACATCGATGAACACGGTGGGGGCCAGGTAGTTCCCCTCGGGTAGGTCGCCCGGGCGCTCCCCGCCGGCGACGAGCGTGGCTTCGGACTTGCCCGCCTCGACGTAGCCCATGACGCGCTCGTAGTGCTCGGGGTGCACGAGCGCCCCGACCTCGGTGGCGGGATCGGAGGGGGCCCCGACCTTGATGTTCTTCGCGCGTTCGGTGTAGGCGGCCACGAAGTCGTCGTAGACGCTGCGTTCGACGAGGATACGTGAGGACGCCGTGCACCGCTCGCCGTTGAGTGAGAACACCCCGAAGAGGGTGGAGTCGAGCGCGGCTTCCAGGTCGGCGTCGGCGAACACCACGGCGGGCGACTTGCCGCCGAGCTCCATCGACAGCCCCTTGAGGCCGTCGGAGGCGTTACGGAAGATGAGCTGGCCGGTCGTCGTCTCCCCGGTGAAGGAGATGAGGTCGACGTCGTGGTGCCGGACGAGTGCGTCGCCGGCCTCCTCCCCGATGCCGTTGACCATGTTGAAGACCCCGGGGGGCAGGCCGGCCTCTTCAAAGATTTCGGCCCATAGGGAGGCCGAGAGGGGGGTGAACTCGGCCGGCTTGAGGACGACAGTGCATCCCGAGGCCAGGGCGGGCGCCAGCTTCCACGAGGAGAGCATGAAGGGCGTGTTCCACGGCGTGATGAGGCCGGCAACGCCCACCGGGGAGCGGCTGACGAAGTTCATCTGCTGGCCTGGAACCTTGTAGGCCTCGTCCGCCTGGGCGACGATGAGATCGGCGAAGAAGCGGAAGTTCTCTGCCGCTCGGCGTGCCTGCCCCTGGGCCTGGGTGATGGGCAAGCCGGTGTCGAAGGAC
Source organism: Actinomycetaceae bacterium (assembly GCA_035303045.1). Classification (GTDB taxonomy): domain Bacteria; phylum Actinomycetota; class Actinomycetes; order Actinomycetales; family Actinomycetaceae; genus DATGSB01. The sequence continues at coordinate 1,058 of DATGSB010000198.1, forward strand.
TCCATCGTGGCCAGCGCCTTGTCCTGGGCTTCGACGGCGTCGGCGATCCTGTTGAGGATCCGGGAACGCTCGCGGTTCTTCATCCGCGGCCACGGGCCGCTGTCGAAGGCGACGCGCGCCGCGGCCACCGCGCGATCGATATCGGCCGCCTGTCCTGCGGCTCCACGTGCGTAGGCGTAGTTGGTCGTGGGTTCGAGGATCTCGAAGGTTTCGCCACCAAGCGACGGCACGAACGCGCCGTCGATGTAGTGCTGGATCTCGTTCGGGATGCCCTCGGGGACGACGACGGGCGCGGCGTCAGTGGCGCTCATTTTCCAACTCCTTCTACGGGCGTCAGGTACGTCTCGGCCTGCGCGGCCAGCTCGAGCACGCGATCTTGGCCGGCCTGCGTCAGCGGTGTCAGCGGCGGGCGAACGTGGTCGGAGGCGATGAGGTTGCGCCGCGCCATGAGCCACTTGCCGGGCGCGGGGTTGGTTTCGACGAACAGCAGGTCCACCAGGGGGTGCACGCCGTAGTGCAGCTCCCGAGCGCGCTCCCAGTCGCCCGCGGCTGCGGCGTCGTAGATCCCGGCGACTGCCGCCGGGGCGATGTTGGACAAGGCGGAGATGAACCCCACGCCCCCAAGCGCCAGCAGCGGCAGGCACAGCAGCTCGATTCCCGACCACATGAGCAGGTCCCTGCCGCACAGGTGCATCGTGCGGGAGAAATGCTCGAAGTCCTTCGTCGTCTCCTTGATTCCCACGATGTTGTCGAAGTCGCGGTAGAGGCGGGCGAAGGTTTCCGGCGCAAGCTCGACGGCCGTTCGCACCGGAACGTTGTAGGCGATGATCGGGAGGTCCGGAAACTCACGGGCCACCGTCGCGTACCACTCGTACAGGGCTTCCTGGGTCGGCCGGGCGTAGTAGGGCGTGATCACCAGCGCGGCGTCAGCACCCGAGTCCTTGGCGACTGCCGTGAGTTCGAGGGTCTCATCAAGCCGGGCGGAACCGGTTCCGGGCACGATCGCAGCGGCGTCGCCGACCTCATCGGCGACGGTGCGAATGGCTGCGGCTCGTTCCTCGACCGTCTGGGCCGACGGTTCACCGGTGGAGCCACCGATGGAGATGCCCCGGGAGCCGTTGGCGAGTTGCCACCGCACGAGACGGCGCAGCGATTCGTGGTCGACCTCGCCGCCGTCGGTGAACGGGGTGAAGACCGGTGCGATCGCTCCACGGATCTGGGACGGGTCGGAACGGAATTTCATGTGGTTCTCCTCAATCGGGGCGACGGCTCGCTAAGGCGACGGCTCGCTAGGGCGACGTGCCTGAGCGTTGGCGCGCTTGCCATTCTTCGAATTTGGGTTTCCAGGCGGGCCCGATCGGATACAGCCCGTCGACGGACTCGCCCTGCTCGACCATCTCGACGATGAACCGTTCCTGCTCCTCCTGCGCCTCTGCGCCTTCGAGCACCTCCAGCACGAGGTGGGGCGGGATGACAAGGACGCCGTCGTCGTCGCCGACGATGACGTCGCCTACTTGTACGGTGGCCCCGCCGCAGGCGATGGTGACGTCTTGATCCCACGGCACGTGGCGGCGCCCGAGCACCGAAGGGTGGGCTCCGACGGTGTACACCGGTAGCCCGAGGTCGGCGACCAGCGCGGCATCGCGCACTCCCCCGTCGGTCACCACACCAGCGGCCCCACGCAGCTGGGCGCGCAGGGCGAGAATGTCGCCGAGAGTGCCCGAGGTCGTTTCCCCGCGGGCTTCCATGACCAGCACGTCCCCGGCTTCGAGCGACTCGATCGCCTGCTTCTGCGGGGTGAAGCCGCTGCCGCGTTGGGCGAAGAGGTCCTTGCGGTAGGGCACGTAGCGCAGCGTGCGGGCGGTGCCGACGAGGCGCCGACCCGGTGCGAGGGGTTTGACGCCGTCGATGACCGCGTGGTCGAAACCGCGTTGCCGCAGGTGCACGGACAAGGTGGCCGTGGAGACGTTGTTGAGCCGTTCGCGTAGCGCATCGTCGAGAACGACCGGTGATTCGGTGCCCGGTGCGACGCCGATGGGCTGCCCCCACGCGTCGGCACGTTGCGCGTCGTCGACCAGCGGCGGGTTACCCCAATCGGCCAGGCCGGGGCCCTCGTCGACGTCGGTTTCCAGGCGCCCGGTGGTGGTGCTCGGGTCGTCGAGCGCGAAGACTTCCACCGCGATGCGGTCGCCTGGCTGCGCTACCGACGCGCCGGCAGGTGTGCCGGTGAGGATGATGTCGCCGCGTTCCAGGGTCATCACCCGGGAGAGGTCGGCGATCATCAGCCCGAAGGAGAAGAGCATGTCGGCGCTGGAGTCGTCTTGCACGAGCTCGTCGTTGAGCCAGGTGCGTAGCCCGATGGCCTCAGGGTTCAGCTGCCCGGCGTCCAGCAGCTTGGGGCCCACCGGCGTGAAGCCGTCCCCGCCCTTGGAGCGGACGTTAGAGCCCTTGTCGGCATAGCGCAGGTCGTGCAGCGCGAGGTCGTTCGACGCCGTCACCCAACCGACGTGCTGCCAGGCTTCCTCGGGGCTGACGTTGCGCGCTGGGGTACCGATGACCACCGCGATCTCGCCTTCGAAGCCAAGTAGCTCGGTGCCCGCCGGGCGCAGCACCGTGCCC
>DATGSB010000199.1:0-8483 GCA_035303045.1 Actinomycetaceae bacterium
TCGCGCCAAAGGATTTCGATGCCCGCTTCGCGGCGTCATGGCGGCGATACACCTATCGCGTGGCGGATGCTCGGGCCGAGCGCAACCCGCTGCGGCGCACTCACGTGTTGTGGCACCGCGCGGCGCTGGACGAACAGGCGATGAACGTGGCGGCCGAGGCACTGTGCGGGGAGCACGATTTCCTCGCCTACTGCAAGCCGCGCGAAGGAGCGACCACCATCCGTACCCTCCAGCACTTCGCGTGGCGCCGGAGCCCCGAGGAGGGTGGTGTGTTGGTCGCGCAGGTGCGGGCGGACGCGTTCTGCCATGCCATGGTGCGCTCGCTCGTGGGGGCATGCCTCGCGGTGGGCCAGGGCCAGCGCGACGTCGGGTGGCCGAGCACGGTTCTGGCTGCCCGCCGCCGTGATTCCGCGGTGCAGGTCGCCCCCGCGCACGGGCTCACCCTCGAGGAGGTGGGCTACCCCCCGGCCGAGCAGCTCGCGCAGCGGGTAGCCGCCGCTCGGAATATGCGCGGCCCCTTGCCGTAACAGGGTCTGAGCGACCCCTGTGCGACGGGTTCCATGCGTTCGCGCCGAGGTGGCTGTCGGTTAGCCGGCGGTGCTGCCTTCATCGGTCAGCGGCGTGCCATCGTCATCGGTGGTGCGCATCGCGGCTTCTTCGGCGGTGGCGGCGCCGCCGGCGACGCCCACATCGTCGGCGACGACATCCTGGTCGCGGTCGGGCGCGTCCTCCGAGACCTCGGCGAGGCGGCCGCTGCGATCGGGTTCGCGCTCCGGCGGCGGGCTATGGTCCTCTTCCCAGACCTCGGGTTCCTCGCGTTCCAACCGCGTCTCCAGGTCATCGCCTTCGATGGTCTCTTCCTGGGTGAGGTTGACGCCGCTCAACGGATCACGCTCGGGCGGGCTGTATCCCTCCTCGAGCAGGTCCTCGACCCCCCGTTGCTCGAGGGTGTCCTCCTTCGGCAACTGGTCGGAGTCGCCCTCGCCGGGCAATTCGGGATCCTGCCGCGTGCCTGGTGTCCTATCCGTCATGGTTTCAGGCTGCCATCGCCTCCCGCCCCCCGCATCTGTTGCGGCGCGACCTGTGGTGCGCGTGCTGGCGGGTGCACGAAGCAGACAACGCCCACACGGTCTCTGCATCGGGTCGGGCGCGGCGTTAGAGTGAAAGCATGCCGATCTTGCTTGGAGTTCCCCGCGTCCGTACCGAGACGCCGGGCTTCCCGAGCACGGCAGATCGGCCGAGCACCGGGGCACTTGTCGACCGGTACGGGCGGGTGGCGACGGACCTGCGCGTCTCCCTCACCGACCGCTGCAACCTGCGCTGCACCTACTGCATGCCCGCCGAGGGCCTCGACTGGCTGCCCACGGCCACGGTGCTGTCCGACGACGAGGTCATCCGGCTGCTCACGGTGGCGGTCGAGCGGCTGGGCGTTCGCGAGATCCGGTTCACGGGCGGGGAGCCACTACTGCGTAAGGGCCTGGAGCGGATCGTGGCCGCTACCACCGCGCTCAGGACGGCCGATGGTGCGGCCCCCGAAACCTCCCTCACCACCAACGGACTCGGTCTGCAGCGGCGCGCCCGCGGGTTGGCCGAGGCGGGCCTGACGCGGATCAACGTATCGCTGGATTCCATCGACCCGGCCACCTTCGCGGGCCTCACGCGGCGCAACCGCCTGCCCGACGTGCTCGCCGGGCTCGCCGCCGCCGACGAGGCGGGCTTGCGCCCCGTGAAGGTCAACGCCGTGCTCATGCGCGGGATCAACGACGACGAAGCGCCCGATCTCCTCGACTTCGCCCTCGGCCACGGCTACCAGCTGCGCTTCATCGAACAGATGCCGCTGGGCCCCCGCGAAAGCTGGGAGCGCGGGGACATGGTGACCGCCGACGAGGTCCTCACCCGGCTGCGTGAGCGTTTCACCCTCGTCGAACACGACCCCAGCGAACGGGGTTCGGCCCCCGCGCAGCGGTGGAGCGTGCTGAGCGCGGACGGCGAGGAACTGGGGACCGTGGGGATCATCGCCTCGGTGAGTAGGCCGTTCTGCGGCGCCTGCGACCGCACGCGGCTCACCGCCGACGGCCAGATGCGCGACTGCCTCTTTGCTCGCGGCGAGTACGACCTGCGCACCCCGCTGCGCCGCGGCGACAGCGACGAGGAACTCGCCGAGCTGTGGCGCGCCGGCATGTGGGGGAAGCGCGCGGGCCACGGTATCGACGACCCCGACTTCCTCCAACCCGCCCGCCCCATGAGCGCCATCGGCGGCTGAGCCGCCGTCGGGCCTGAGTGTCGCGCGTCACCGGGATATTGCCCACAAAGTTTTGACCCCCGCCGTCTGGCGGCGGTACTCTGGGACGTCGTTGCGCATCCCTGTGCGCTCCTCGGTGTCTCCCACTCGCCGAGTAGCAGCGTGGGATCTAGCAGCGACGAGACCATGGGGCTCACCAATGAAGGGGTGTGCCCCGAACAATAAGAACGCTGAAGAAACGAAGGCTACGCCCGTGCGCACGTACACTCCGAAGCCCGGCGACGTCGAGAAGACTTGGCACGTCATCGATGCCACTGACGTTGTCCTCGGCCGTCTGGCGACCCACGTCGCCACCCTGCTCCGTGGGAAGCACAAGCCGAGCTTCGCTCCGCATGTCGACACCGGAGACTTTGTCATCGTTATCAACGCCGACAAGGTGGCCCTCACCGGCTCCAAGCGTGAAGACAAGATCGCATACAGCTACTCCGGCTACCCGGGTGGCCTGAAGGCCCGCGGTTACGCGCAGCTGCTCGAGCGCCACCCCGAACGGGTGATCGAGAAGGCCGTACGCGGAATGCTTCCGAAGAACACGCTGGGCCGTGAGCAGCTGAAGAAGCTCAAGGTCTACGCCGGCGCGGACCACCCGCACCAGGCGCAGCAGCCCAAGCCTTTCGAGATCACCCAGGTTGCCCAGTAGTTCGCTCTGGCGGACAGCGACCTCAACATGACTAACGAGGAGAACTGTGGCTGAGACCACTGCCGAGATCGACGAGAACGTTCCCAGTAGCTACACGACCGAGTCCGAGGCTCCGGCCGAGGGCCGCGGCGTCAGCCGCACCGCCCCGGGCCATGGATTGGGACGCCGCAAGGAAGCGGTCGCCCGGGTCCGGCTCGTCCCGGGCACCGGGGAGTGGAAGATCAACGGTCGCGCCCTGGACGACTACTTCCCCAACAGGCTCCACCAGCAGCTGGTGAAGTCCCCGTTCGTGCTGCTCGACCTCGAAGGCCGCTTCGACGTCATCGCCATCATCACCGGCGGCGGCATCTCCGGTCAGGCCGGCGCGCTGCGCCTCGGCGTGGCCCGCGCGCTCAACCAGATCGACGCCGAGGCCAACCGTCCGGAGTTGAAGAAGGCCGGTTTCCTCACCCGCGACGCCCGCGCGGTGGAGCGCAAGAAGGCCGGCTTGAAGAAGGCCCGTAAGGCCCCGCAGTACTCCAAGCGCTGAGTACGGAGGCGACGTTTTCACGCTTCGCGCCCAACGGCCCCGCAGCACACGCTGCGGGGCCGTTGGCCGTATCACTGCCGTAGCACCTGCTGTGCGCCGGGGAAGCGTCGTAAAATGACCGCGACCGCGGGCGGGCACGCCGCAACATCCATCACTAGCCGCGCGATCTTGTTGGTCGACTGCGTTCATTCATAACAAAGGACAATCTCATGCCCCGACTGTTCGGGACCGACGGGGTCCGAGGACTCGCGAACCGCGAGATCAGTGCGGAGCTGGCGTTGGATCTGGGCTCCGCCGCCGCCAGAGTTCTCATCGGTCGGGATGGGACCCGCGACGCCCGTCCCCGCGCCGTCATCGGGCGAGACACCCGGGTCTCGGGTGACTTCCTCACCGCCGCCATCGCCGCCGGCCTCGCCAGCGCGGGCGTGGACGTCATCCACGCGGGAGTCCTTCCCACCCCGGGCGTGGCCCACCTCACCGCCGAGGAGGACGTCGACCTCGGCGTCGTCATCTCCGCCTCCCACAACGCTATGCCCGACAACGGCATCAAGTTCTTCGCCCGCGGCGGCTACAAGCTGGCCGATGACATCGAGGACGAGATCGAAGCCAGCCTCGGTCGCGCGTGGGAGCGCCCCATCGGCGCCGACGTCGGCGGGATGAGCGAGAACCTCGAGGGGGCTCAACGCAGCTACGTCGACCACCTCCTGGGGGCGCTGCGGCAGCCGCTCAAGGGGCTGCGCATCGCCGTCGACTGCGCCAATGGCGCCGCCAGCACCGTCGGCCCGCTCGCATTGCGCGAGGCGGGGGCCGAGGTCACCGTCGTCAACGCCTCTCCTGACGGGCGCAATATCAACGACGGCTGCGGATCCACCCACCCCGAGCAGCTGCAAGCCGTTGTCGTGGCCTCCGAGGCCGACTTCGGCGTCGCCTTCGACGGCGATGCCGATCGTTGCATCGCGGTCGACCACACCGGCGCCCTGGTCGACGGCGACCAGATCATGGGCGTGCTGGCGACGGGCTTCAAGGAACGGGGCCAGCTCGCCCACGACACCCTCGTCATCACGGTCATGAGCAACCTGGGTCTGCGGCTGGCGATGGAATCCGCCGGCATCGCCACGGTGCAGACCGCGGTGGGGGACCGCTATGTGCTCGATGCGATGCTCGAGGGAGGATTCAGCCTCGGCGGCGAACAGTCGGGCCACATCATCTCGGCGACGCATGCAACCACCGGCGACGGCCTGCTCACCGCCCTGCTGCTCGCCGACCACGTCGCCGCCAGCGGCACCCGCCTGCAGGCGCTGGCCGCCACGGTCCAACGGCTGCCGCAGGTGCTGCTGAATGTGCCCGACGTCGACAAGGCACGCGCGGCCAGCGACGAGAAGCTCCTGGAGGAGGTCCGGGCGGCGGAGGAGCGACTGGGGGACAGCGGCCGCGTGCTGCTGCGCTCTTCGGGCACCGAGCCCCTCGTGCGCGTGATGGTCGAAGCGATGGATGAAGACGTCGCAGAAAGCACCGCCGCGCATCTCGCCGGAGTCGTGCGCGAACGGCTCGGGCGCTGATCGGCGGCGGCCATGGCTGAGGCGTTCCTCGCCATCGAGCAATGGGCGACCGACTTCGCCGGATCGCCATGGCTGCTCGTCGTCGTCTTCCTCCTCGCCACCATCGACGGCTTCTTCCCGCCGGTGCCCAGCGAATCGGTGGTCATCTCAGTGGCCGTGCTCGCAATGACCGGAGCCGGCCCCAACCTCTGGCTGCTCATCGCCGCGGCGGCGGCGGGAGCGATCTGCGGTGACCTCATCGCCTACACGATCGGCAGCAAGATTCCGGTCGACCGCATCCGGCCACTCCGCAGCCCGAGAGGGCAGCGAACCATCGCCCGCGCCCGCCGGGCACTGGCCGCCCGCGGCACCCTGTTCATCCTCTCCGCCCGCTTCGTCCCCATCGGGCGCGTCGCCGTCAACATGACGGCGGGCGTCGTCGGTTACCGCCGGCGCCGTTTCGTCGTCATCGCCGCGGTTGCCGGCCTGTTCTGGGCCGGCTACTCCACCGTGCTGGGGATCGGGGCGGGGGTGGCGCTGCAGGATCACCCGATCATCGCGGTGGTTGTCGGGGTCATCGGCGGCGTGCTCATCGGGCTCGCGCTCGAGGCGGTACTGCGGCGCCTGCGGCCGCACAGCCCCGTGCTGGAGGACGAGGTCGACGCCGACGCGCGCACGGCGTAGCGAGGGCCTCAGATCTTGCGCAGCCGCATGCGGTGCATGCGGTGATCGGAATCCTTGCGCAACACCAGCGTCGCTCGCCCCCGCGTGGGCAGGATGTTGCGCACGAGGTTCGGTTCGTTGATCCGCGTCCAGATATCTCGGGCCGTCGCCATCGCCTCGTCGTTGTCGAGGGAGGCGTAGCGGTGGAAGTACGACTCGGGTTGGGCGAACGCCGTGCGGCGCAGGCGTAGGAATCGTTCGATGTACCACTGCCGCACATCCGTGGTGCGGGCGTCGATATAGATCGAGAAGTCGAAGAAGTCGCTCACCGCGAGACTGCGCCGCCCGTCGCTGAGCGGCCGGGCGGGCTGCAGCACGTTGAGGCCTTCAACGATGAGGACGTCGGGATGGTGCGTGGTGACCGTCGCCTCCGGCACGATGTCGTAGGTGAGGTGGTCATACACCGGGGCCGTCACCTCCGGCGCCCCCGACTTCACCCCGGCCATGAACCGCAGCAGCGCCCGCTGGTCGTACGACTCGGGGAAGCCCTTGCGGTCGAGGATGCCGCGCCGTTCCAGCTCGGCGTTGGGCAGCAGGAAGCCGTCGGTGGTCACCAGCTCGACGCTCGGGGTGCCCGACCAGCGGCGCATGAGCTCGCGCAGCAAGCGCGCGATCGTCGACTTGCCCACCGCCACCGACCCCGCGATGCCGATGACGTAGGGGGTGCGCCCGACCTGCTCACCGAGAAACGTCGACGTCGCGGTGTCGAGCCGCCGCGTCGCCGCGACGTAGAGCGACAGCAGCCGCGACAGCGGCCGATACACCGTGTCGACCTCCAGGAGGTCCATCGGATCTCCCAGCCCCCGCAGGTTGTCGATATCGGCTTCGGTCAGCGGTTGCGGCGTCGACGCCGACAGCCGTGACCACGCCTGTCGGTCGAAGTCGACGAAGATGTCCGAGGGAACGTTCCGGAGGGCCACGCCCCCAGTGTGGCCCACCTCGGATGTAGCCCGTGCATGGATCCGCGACGCGAACGACGGCTGCCGTAGTCTGGCACCCATGTTCAGCACGCCGGCAACACCGAGGGCGACCCCATGATCGTCGGCATCGGAATCGATGTGGTGGACGTCGAGCGATTCACCGCGACGCTGGACCGCACGCCCGGTCTGCGCGAACGGCTGTTCACGACTGAGGAGCGGGAGCTGCCCCCGGCCTCCTTGGCCGCCCGGTTCGCCGCCAAGGAGGCGATCGCCAAAGCGTTGGGCGCCCCCGGCGGCATGCGCTGGCACGACTGCACCGTCCACCGCCGCGTCGGCGCCGCCCCGCGGGTGGAGCTGCGCGGCACGGTCGCAGCCCGCGCCGCCACGCTCGGCATCACCTCCTGGCACCTGTCCATCTCCCACGACGCCGGCATCGCCTCGGCGATGGTCGTCGCCGAACGCCGGGACGATCCGTGACCACCCCGGGCCCCGCGGCCTACGCCGCGGAGGAGATCGAGGCCGCCGAGCGGCCCCTGCTCGACCGCGGCGCCACCGATGCCCTGATGAAGCGCGCCGCATTCGGTCTCGCGGTGGCCGTGCGCCGCGCGATGCGCCGCCACGGACTGGCGCGTGATGCGGGAATCCTGCTGCTCGTGGGGGCGGGCAACAACGGCGGCGATGCGCTGTATGCCGGGGCTGTCCTCGCGGGCTGGGGGCGCGCCGTCACCGCGGTGCTGACCGCCGGGCGGGCCCATCATCGGGCGCTGCGTGCGGCCCAGCGCGCCGGGGTGCGCTGCCACGACGGCGCCGATGCCACCGAGCTTGCGGCGGCGCCCGTGTGGGTCGACGGTCTTTCCGGCATCGGGGTGCGACCGGGGCCCCGGCCGGAGCTGGCCGCGGTCATCTCCCGCTGGGAGGAGCGCCGCGCGGCCCAGCTGCCGCTCGTCATCGCCGTCGACGTGCCGTCAGGCATCGGAGTGGACACCGGCGAGCTGCCCGGCCCGGTCCTGCGCGCCGACCATACGGTGACCATGGGTGGGCTCAAGCCCGGATTGCTGATGCCGCCAGCGGCGTTGGCCGCGGGGGAGGTGGACGTCGTCGATCTGGGATTGGACCTCCGCGGCGCCGCCCCGGTCGCCCGCCGCATCGACGCCCGCGCCGTCGCCCGGCTCATCCCGCGCGCACAAGCGCACGACCACAAGTACACCCGCGGCGTCCTCGGCCTGCTCACGGGCTCGCGGCACTACCCCGGGGCGGCGGTCCTCTCCGCCGCCGGGGCGTTGGCCACGGGCATCGGCATGGTCCGCTACGAGGGGCCACGCGAGGCCGCCGACCTCGTTCTGCGGGCGCACCCCGAGGTGGTGCTCGGCGCGGGCAGGTGCCAGGCGTGGGCGATGGGATCGGGGGTGGACCCGGCCGACGAGGCCCGGGCCGCGGAGATCCGCACCGCCGCGGCCACCGCCCAGGCCGAGGGGACGCCGCTGGTCTTGGACGCCGGTGCCATCCAGCTGGCGCCAGCGGCGATGTCGCCCACCACGGTGCTCACCCCGCATGCCGGGGAGCTCGCCGCACTGCTCAGCGCCCGAGGCGAACCCCGCAGCGGGGAGCAAGTGGCGGCCCGGCCGGCCGATGCGCTGCGCGCCGCGGTGCGGCTCACCGGGGCCACCGTGCTCCTCAAGGGCGCAATCACGCTCGTGTGCGGGCCCGGCACCGAAATCTACGCGGCGGGGCAGGCCACCCCATGGCTGGCCAGCGCAGGCACCGGCGACGTACTGACCGGGGTGGTGGGAGCCCTGCTCGCGGGCCACCGCGACCGGCCCGTGACGCCGTCGAA
>DATGSB010000200.1:0-16048 GCA_035303045.1 Actinomycetaceae bacterium
CGAACGACGTGCAGCAGGTGCAGATGGTCCTGCTCTTCTCCTTCACGATCATCGTCACCGCCCCGATCATGATGGTGGGCGGGGTCGTCATGGCGGTGCGGCAGGATGCGGGGCTGTCGCTGCTCCTCGTCGTGGCCGTCCCCGTGCTCCTCGTCGTCATGGGCGCTGTAGCGAGCAGGCTCGGACCGCTCTTCCGGCTGATCCAGCGCCGCATCGACCGGATCAATCTCGTCATGCGGGAACAGATCACCGGCGTGCGGGTCATCAGGGCGTTCAACCGGCAGGCCGGGGAGCGGGAGCGGTTCGCCACGGCGAACTCCGAGCTCATGTCCACGAGCCTGTCGGTGGGCTACATCATGGCGCTGGTGTTTCCCACGGTGCAGCTCATCATCAACGGCTCCTCGGTCGCCGTCATCTGGTTCGGTGCCGGGCGGATCGCGGCAGGGGACATGCAGGTGGGGGCGCTCGTCGCGTTCCTCAACTACCTGCTGATGATCCTCATGGCAGTGCTCATGACCACGATGATGTTCATGATCGTGCCTCGGGCATCGGTATCCGCCGGGCGGATCCGCGAGGTGCTGGACACCGATCCGCAGATCCGTCCCCCGGCACGCGTCGGTAACGACGCCCCGCCGGGCTCGCAGACGTCGCCTCCCGAGTCGTCCTCGGTCGGTGAGCGCTCACTCGGGGAGGCGCTGTTCGAGCTGGAGAACGTGAGCTTCGGTTACGCCGGAGCTGACGCGCCCGTGCTGCGCGACATCGACCTCACCCTGCGGGCGGGAACGACCACGGGGATCATCGGCGCCACCGGGGCCGGTAAGACGACGCTCGTCAACCTTCTCCCACGGCTCATCGACGTCACGGGCGGGGCCGTGCGCGCCGGCGGGATCGATGTGCGCGACCTCGATCCGGCACAGCTGCGGCACCGGATCGCGCTCGTGCCGCAGCGGTCCTTCCTGTTCTCGGGCACGATCGCCAGCACCCTGCGTTTCGCCCGGCCGGAGGCGAGCGACGAGGAGTTACTGCGGGTGCTGGAAATAGCGCAGGCGGGCGATTTCGTCGACCGGCGGGGCCTGGAGGCCGAGGTCGCCCAGGGCGGCACCAACTTCTCCGGAGGCCAGCGGCAACGATTGGCGATCGCCCGGGCGCTGCTGAAGCCGGCCGATCTGTACATCTTCGACGACTCGTTCTCCGCCCTCGACTACGGCACCGATGCCCGCCTGCGCGCCGCCCTGCCACGGGCGACCGGGGATGCTGCCGTCCTCATCGTCGCCCAGCGGGTCGCGACGATTAAGCATGCCGAGGAGATCGTCGTGCTCGACGAAGGCCAGATCGTTGGTCGGGGCCGACATGAGGATCTCCTCGAGGGCAACGCCACGTACCGCGAGATCGTCCTGTCGCAGCTCAGCGCGGCGGAGGCGGCGTGAGGGGGCCGGGTCCCCGGCCGACCGCGCCGGAGCAGAAGGTCCGCAACTTCGGCGCATCGGTGCGCCGCCTACTGTCGGCGATGCGGCCGGAACGGGCCCGGCTCATCGCGGTCACCGCCTTGGCGTTGGCCGGCGTCACCCTGCAGGTCATCGGCCCGAGCCTGCTGGGCCGGGCGACCGATGTCATCTTCAACGGCGTCGTCGGCCTCATGCTGCCCGCCGGAATCAGCCGCGAGGCGGCGGTGGCCGCCATGCGGGCCAGCGGCGAGGATCAGCTCGCCGACATGGTCGCCGGCATGGCCGTCGTCCCGGGGGAGGGCATCGACTTCGCCCACCTGGCCGCCATCCTCCTGCTCACGCTGGCCGTCTACCTCGGGGCCGCCATGCTGCTGTGGGTGCAGGGGCGGATCCTGGCCGGAGTCGTGCAACGCACGGCCTTCAATCTGCGGCGTGACGTGCAAGCGAAGATCGACCGGATGCCCCTGTCGGAGATCGACTCCCGGGCGCGCGGCGACCTGCTCTCCCGGGTGACCAACGACATCGACAACCTCGCGCAGAGCTTGCAGCAGACGATGTCGCAGCTCATCACCTCGGTGGCGACCATCCTCGGCGTGCTGGTCATGATGTTCGTGCTGTCGTGGCGCCTCGCGCTCATCGCCGTGGTGACCGTGCCGCTGACGGCGTGGGCGACGATGCTCATCGCCAAGCGTGCGCAGCCTCACTTCCAGCGCCAGTGGCGGGCCACCGGCGACCTCGGGGGGCACGTCGAAGAGGCGTTCACCGGCCACGAACTGGCGACGGCATTCAACGCCCAGGGCCGGTTGCGCGAGGAGTTCGACGAGGTGAACGGCGAACTGTTCCGCACGAGCTTCCGCTCCCAGTTCATCTCCGGCACGATCATGCCGATGACGATGTTCGTCGGAAACCTCAACTTCGTGCTCATCGCGGTGGTCGGGGGGCTGCGGGTCGCCTCGGGACACCTCAGCCTGGGGTCGGTGCAGGCCTTCATCCAGTACTCGCGCCAGTTCAGCCAGCCGCTGGGCCAACTCGCCTCCATGGCCGGGCTGGTGCAGTCCGGGGTGGCTTCGGCGGAACGGGTCTTCGACGTGCTCGACGCCCGTGAAGAGGCGCCCGACCCGCTGCCGGACGCGAAGAGCGGCTCGCCGGTGCGCGGCGAGGTCGTCTTCGACGACGTCGACTTCAGCTACGTGGCCGAGGAACCCTTGATCAGCGGCCTCGACCTGCACGTGAAGCCGGGCGAGACCGTGGCGATCGTCGGCCCCACCGGCGCGGGAAAGACGACGCTGGTCAACCTGCTCGAGCGCTTCTACGAGATCGACGGGGGCGCGATCCTGCTGGACGGCGTCGACATCCGTGACATGTCGCGCGACCGGCTGCGCAGTCACTTCGGCATGGTGCTGCAGGATTCGTGGCTCTTCCAGGGAACGATCGCTGAGAACATTGCCTTCGGTCGCGCGGATGCGACCGCCGAGGAGGTGCGGGCGGCGGCGCGAGCGGCGGGCGTGGAGCGCTTCGTCCACCGCCTGCCCGATGGCTACGACACCGTCATCGATGAGGAGGGCGGCGGCGTCTCGGCGGGGGAGAGGCAGCTCATCACGATCGCCCGGGCCTTCCTCGCCGACCGCGCGCTGCTCATCCTCGACGAGGCCACCTCGTCCGTCGACACCCGCACCGAGGTGCTCGTGCAGGAGGCCATGAACCGACTCCGGCAGGGCCGCACCTCCTTCGTCATCGCTCACCGCCTGTCGACCATCCGCGGGGCCGACGTCATCATCGTCATGTCGCAGGGCCGGATCGTGGAACGCGGTAGCCATGACGACCTGCTCGCGGCCGAGGGCACGTATGCGCAGCTGTACGCGAGCCAGTTCGCGGGTGCTGGCAGCGAACCGGCCTGAGGGTGCATGCCTCGTGCTGATTCCGATTCTCGACGCCGGCGACGAGCGGCTGAGCGACTACCGCGACCTCACCGACGTCGGGCTGCGCCGCCGCTTCGAGCCGGAGGCCGGGCTCTACATCGCCGAGAGCGGCAATGTCATCGAACGCGCCATCGACGCCGGGCACCGGCCGCGATCGCTCCTCATGGCGCGACGCTGGCTGCCGCTGATGGAGCCGATTATCGCCACGGCCCGCGGCGCGGCGGGGGATCCCCACGGCGGCCCAGTGCCGGTGTACCTCGCCTCTGAAGCGGTGCTGCGGGAGGTCACCGGCTACCACGTGCACCGCGGGGCCCTGGCCGCGATGCACCGCCCCCGGCTGCCGAGCGTCACTGAGCTACTGGCGGCGCAGCCGCCACAAGAGACGACCAGCGCCTCGCGCGTGGCGGTGCTGGAAAACCTCGTGGACCACACCAATGTCGGCGCGGCATTTCGCGCGGCAGCGGCCATGGGCGTGGACGCCGTGCTCGTCACACCGGGCTGCGCGGACCCCTTCTACCGGCGCTCGGTGCGGGTCTCGATGGGAACGGTGTTCCAGGTGCCGTGGACGCGCATCGAGGCGTGGCCCGGCGGCATCGATGAGCTGCGCGGGGCGGGCTACACGGTGGCCGGCATGACGCTGGGCGAGGGAGCCATCACCCTTGACGAGCTGGTTGCGCGAGATCCGGCCAAGCTCGCCCTCATCTTTGGGGCCGAGGGGCACGGCCTGAGCCGGGCAGCCGAGCGGGGAGTCGACTGGCACGTGACGATCCCGATGATGAACGGTGTGGACTCCCTTAATGTCGCCGCCGCGTCGGCGGTGGCCTTCTACGCCACGCGACCGCGCACGCCCGGGCCTGCCGCCTCCCGCGACTAACCGGCGCCGGCGAACCCCTGCTGCCGCCAGGCCTCATACGTCGCGATCGCCGCCGAATTCGACAGGTTCATGGACCGCGCACCGGGCACCATCGGCAGGCGCACGCGAGCGGTGACGAGCGGATGGGCGAGAACCGCAGGCGGCAGCCCCGTCGTCTCCTTCCCGAACAGCAACGCATCGCCCGGCCGGTAGGCGATCTCGGTGAAGGTCCGCGCGGCCGCGCCGGTGAAGGCGAACACGCGCGCCGCCCCGCAGGCCGCCAGCGCCTCGTCGAAGCCGGCGTGCACGTGCACCTGGGTCATGTCGTGGTAGTCAAGCCCCGCGCGGCGCAGCTGAGCGTCACTGAGGGTGTAGCCCAGCGGCTCGACGAGGTGGAGCTGGGAGCCGGTGCAGGCTGCCATCCGGATGACGTTGCCGGTGTTGGGCGGGATGAGCGGCTCGTGGAGCACGATATGAAACACGACAGCCATCGTGCCACCGCCGCGAGCTGCCCGAGTCTCCGCCGCTGCTAGGCGACGCTGCAGTCGAGGCGCGCCGTGCCGTCGAGTTCGTAGTGCACGTGGTTGCGCGCATGGGCGATCGCCGCCGCGAGGTCGGTGAAGTAGTGCTCGCGGGTGCCCAGCGCGTCGAGGACGCCCACCGACGACGCCATCTTGAGCTGCTGCGCATCGAGCCCCTTGAGGAGGACGGTGATGCCCCGTCGCTTGAGGTCGGTGATGATCTCGTTGAGGGCGTGGGCCCCGGAGGCGTCCATCACCCTCACCTCCGAGAGGGTGAGAATGATGACCTTGACGTCCTTGACTGTCGTCATCTCGTCGAGGAACTGCTTGGTGCCGCCGAAGAACATCGCCCCGTGGAACCGGTAGACGGCGACGTGCTCCCGCAGGAGGTCGGCTTCGGCCTCCCCGGCAAGCTCGTCGGGCACGTCGTGGCGGCGCAGGCCGGAGACCCGGGCCATCGCGCGCAACGCGAGCAGGGCAGCCACCGCGACCCCCACCTGCACGGCCACGACGAGGTCGAAGACGATGGTGACGGCGATCGTGGCGAGGTACACGGTGGCATCGGCGCGGGTGGCGCGCATGATCGCCCGGGCCGTGGCCAGGTCGATCATGCGGATCGCGGTGACGATGAGGACTCCGGCGAGAGCCGACATCGGGATGAGCGACACGATGGGCGTGGCGACGAGCACGATGGCGACGAGCACCAGGGCATGGGATGCCGATGCCACGCGGGTGCGGCCGCCGGCTCGCACGTTGACGGCGGTACGCACGATCGCCCCGGTGGCCGGCATCCCGCCGAAGAGACCGCTGGCGACGTTGGCGAAGCCCTGGCCCACGAGCTCGCGATCGGAGTTCGTGTTGGGCACCTCGTCGACCATCCCGTCCGACACGCGGGCCGCCAGGAGGCTCTCCAGCGCCGCGAGCGCGGCGATGGCCAGCGCCGAGGGGAACATGGCCGACATGGCGGCGAGGTCCCATTCCGGGATGCTGAAGCTCGGCAGCGAATCGGGTAGCGCGCCGATGCGATCGATGTCCAACGCGAAAATCTCCGCCACGAGCGTGGCGAGGGCCACCGCGATGAGGGAGGAGGGCAGGGAGCGGCGCACGCGGTTGAGCACGATCATCGTGACGATGACGCCGAGGGTGACGAGCAACGGAAGCCGCGCCTGCTGCCAGTCGGTGATCTGCAGGGTCTGCAGCGCGGCGACGGCCGCGTTCTCCACCTCGGGGCGTGCCGTGTCCAGGGCCAGCGGCACCTGCTGGAGGAAGATGATGACGCCGATGCCGAGGGTGAAGCCCTCGACGACCGGCCAGGGGATGATCGACACCAGCCGGCCCATCCCCACGAGCCCCATGATGATGACGAGCACCCCGGCGAGGACCGCGAGCGCGAAGACGGCATCGACGCCGTAGCGCGCGACCACGGGGATGAGAACCACCGTCATCGCGCCGGTGGGGCCCGAGACCTGCAGGTGAGAACCGCCGAAGACGGCGGCAACGAATCCCGCGACGATCGCCGTCACCAGTCCGGCTGCCGCTCCCACCCCGGAGGCGACGCCGAAGCCGAGAGCAAGGGGGAGGGCCACGATGCCGACGGTGACCCCGGCGATGAGGTCGCCGCGCCAGGTGCGGCCGAGACGGTCGTAGTCCTCGCGCTGGGGCAGGGTGAGCGTGGCGAGGTGGCGCGCGAGGCCGCGCCAGCCCCCGCGCCGGACGAGGGGGGACAGTTGGCTCACGGGCGCTCCGCCTCGTACGGGGCGGCGGCGTGCAGGGCATCGGTCGCTTCGCTCAGGGAGCCGAGCAGGAAGCGGCGAGCGACGGTGAGCATGTCGGCCATGGCCGCATCGGCCAGCGAGTAGGTCACCGTGTTTCCGCGGCGCGCGGTACGCACGACGCCGGCGCGGCGCAACACAGCGAGGTGCTGGGACAGGTGGGAGGCCTCGATGCCTATGTCGGCCAGCAAGGCGCTGACCGTCTGATCCCCTTGGCACAGCAGCTCCAACGTGCGGATGCGCACGGGATGCCCGAGCGCTTTGAACAGCTGGGCCTTGAGTACATAGACCGGCGTCTCGATGGCCTTATCGGACGACGGCGCGGATGGGGAGGTGGGCACGTGACGGATCCTCGCTCGGCGATTGCTGACTTGATGATTCTATCAAGTCGTCAAGCCGCAGGGCGGGGTGCGCAGCGAGAGATCCGTCACGTGCGATGGTTGGGTCAGCCGCGATTCTGATAGGTCGGGGCGATCGTTGCCCGGGCGAGAGTCTGGAACAGGCCGAGGAAGGCGACCTTCGTCGCGCTGGTGTCCCGATCGGCGTCCAGGTTTTCTACGCCGAGAGCGTGGACGGCGAAAATGTAACGGTGGGGGCGGTCCCCGGCGGGCGGGGCGGAGCCGGAGTAGGCGAAGGTGCCTGCGTCGTTGCGGACGTGGAAGGCGCCCCCTGGCAGCTTGTCATCGCTCGCCCCCCAGCCTTGCTGGAGTTCGGTGACGTCGGGGGCAAGGTTGACGACGGTCCAGTGCCAAAATCCGGACGGCGTGGGCGCGTCGGGGTCGAAGCAGGTGACGAGAAAGCTCTTGGTCTCCTCGGGGAAGCCCGACCAGGTCAAGTGGGGGGAGAGGTTGGCGCCGCTCTTGATGAAAGTGTCGTCAAGCTGCTCACCCTCGACGACGTCATTGCTCGTCACCGTGAACGACGGCACTGGCGGGAGCATGCTGTACGGCTCCGGGGCTAGCGGACGCTGACTGAGATCCACAAATTCCTCCTCGGTGGTCCAGGTGTGTGGTGCCACCAACCTACGCCGTGATGTCGAGTGTCGGGGGGCGGCGGTACACTATCGAACACACGTTCGAGGGGGTGTGGTCGTGGGTGGTGTTGTGAATGGTGTGGAGAAACAGCAGCGCATAGCGCGCGCTCGGCAAGCGTTGCTGCAGGCCGAAACAGCCGTGGGGCTGCATCAACGCCTGCCCGTCCAGCAGGCGACGACCCCGCCGCAGGGGACTGGCGAGCGTCACGGCTCCGTGCGGCACGACGCCGAGCACTTCGGGCTGCCGGCCGCCCTGCAACAGGTGCTGCCCGCGGGGTTGCGGCCGGGCAGCACGGTGGAGGTGCGAGGGTCGAACTCGTTGCTGCTGGCGATGGGGGCCGCGGCGATGGCGCACGAACGCTGGATCGCTCTGGTGGGGTTGCCCCATCTCGGTGTTCCGGCGGCCGCCGAGGCCGGGGTGGCCCTGCAGCGCACCGTGGTGGTGCCTTCCCCGGGAGCGCGAGCCGCAGAGGTCGTGGCGGCCCTCATCGAGGGCTTCGACGTGTTGGTGCTGGGCGCGGGCCGGCAGCTTCGGGATCGCGATCGGCGTCTCGTTCTTGCTCGGCTGCGGAGCCGAGGGGCGGTGCTGCTGAGCACCAATTGGCCGGGCAGCGACCTCCAGCTGGTTGCCCACACCCAGCACACCACCGGGCTCGGGCAGGGCTGGGGAGCCGTGGCCGAGCGCCGCGTCGAGCTCCTCGCCGGCGGTCGGCTCCTCGGGGGCCAGGAGCACCGGCTGGTCTTGCGTTTCGACGGCGCAGGCCTCCACGACGATGGCGGCGCGGTCTCGCCAGGCGACGAGGGTCGGCCACGATTGCGGGCGGTGTCGTGATGCGAGGCGATGTCATGACGGCGCGCCGCGTGGCCGTGTGGGTGCCCGATTGGCCCGTTGCCGCCGCCGTCATCCAGGGGCTCGCGGCAGCCCACGAGCCGGTGGCCGTCCACGACGGCCGAGAGGTTCTCGTCTGTTCGGCCGCCGCGCGTCGCCAGGGAGTGCGCCGCGGAATGCGGCGCCGCAGCGCCCAGGGAGTGTGCCCCGAGCTCGTGTTGGTGGCAGCCGATGAGGACCGCGACGCGCGAAACTTTGAGGCCGTGGCGCAAGGGGTCGAGGAGGTGGCTGCCGGCGTACAGGTATTGCGGCCCGGCGTCGTCCTCCTCCCCGCGCGAGGCGCCGTTCGCCACGCCGGCAGCGAGGAGCGCTTGGCCGAACTTATCGTCGGTGAGGTCGCTGAGCACAGCGGCGCGGAGTGTCAGGTGGGGATCAGCGAAGGCTTGCTCGCCCCCCTGCTGGCCGCCCAGCTGCAGCAGGCGGTGCCGGTCGGTGAGGCGGCCGCCTTCCTCGCTCCCCATCGCATTGAGACGCTCGAGCTCGGCGTGGGGGTGGGGCAGCGGCGGCAAGAGTTGAGTGAGTTGGCGGGGGTGTTGCATCGGCTCGGGCTGCGCACGCTCGGCGCCTTCGCAGCGCTGCCCGCCGGTGACGTGGCCGCCCGCTTTGGTGCGCGGGGGCTGTGGGCTCACGCCTTGGCCGGCGGCGGCGAGCTCCGGGTGGGCCACCCGCGCCGTCCAGAGCCCGATATCACGGTGCAGGCCGATCTTGATCCGCCCATCGCCCGGGTCGACGTTGCCGCGTTTGCCGCGCGCGGGCTGGCCGAAAAGCTCGCCGACCGGCTGCTCCGCCGTGGCCTGCTGTGTGCTCGGTTGCGCATCGAGGCGGGCACCGAGAACGGGGAGAGGCTGACCCGCACCTGGCGGCTCGATGCCTCTCCTACGGCGGCCGAGCTCACCGATCGCGTGCGGTGGCAGCTCGAGGGGTGGCTCACCGGGCGCAGTGCCCGCCCGCCGAGCGCGCCGCTGCTGCGGCTGGAGCTCACCGCCGAAGAGGTGGGCCCCGCAGGCGCCCATAGCGAGGGGCTGTGGGGGCGGGCGCCGAAGGGAGGGGTGCAGGCCCAGCGTGCGGCGCTGCGCGTCCAAAGCCTGCTGGGGGTCGAACAGGTGCTCATCCCGGTGCTGCAGGGCGGCCGACATCCGCGGCAGCGCACCCGGCTCGTGGCCTGGGGGGATGAGCCGGTTGCGCTGCGCTCACCGGAGGCGCCCTGGCCTGGGCGCCTCCTTGCCCCCGAACCGGCAACCGTGTTCGCCGAGCCGCCCGCCGCCGAGCTGCTCGACGCGCAAGGTCGCCCCGTGACCTGCAGTGAGCGCGGCGCGGTAAGCGCATCGCCGGCCGCCATTCGCATTCCAGCGGCGACCGACCCCCGTGCTCCTCGAGAACTCGTTGCGGTGCGCGCCTGGTCGGGGCCGTGGCTCATGGCCGAAGAGTGGTGGCGAGTTCAGGGCGCTATCGCCGAGCAGAGCTATCGCACCTTCTTGCAGGTGCTGCCGGCAGAAGGGCCCGCGGTGCTCCTGGCACAGGTGGCGGGGGCGTGGCGCGTGGAGGCCGCCTACGACTGAGTGTCACCCCCACCCATTAGCATCGAACATGAGTTCGAAGAACGTGGATTGACCGCAGTGGAGGACAACGATGAGTGGCTATGCGGAACTACACGCTCACTCGGCCTTCAGCTTCCTGGACGGCGCGAATCACCCCGCTGAGCTGGTGGCGGAGGCCCATCGCCTCGGCCTGTCAGCGCTCGCCCTCACTGACCACGACGGGCTGTACGGGGTGGTGCAACTGGCCCAGGCCGCCCGCAGCGTCGGGCTGCCCACCGTGCTCGGGGCAGAACTCAACCTCGGCACCAACGGGCGGGCGACACCGAGCGGGGGCACGGGAAACGGAGTGGGTGCCACCAAGGATCCCGACGGCGAACACCTTGTGGTGCTGGCGCGCGACCCTGCCGGTTACCGCCGGCTCTCGGCGGCCATCGCCCGGGCCCACCTGCGGGGCAGCAAAGGCCAACCCGCTTACGACCTGGCGGAGCTGGCCGAGCAGGCCGCCGGGAGCTGGCTGCTGTTGACCGGATGCCGCAAGGGCGGCGTGCAACAAGCCCTCACCTCCGGCGGGGAAGCGGCCGCCGCACGGGAACTCGACAGGCTCACCTCCCTGTTCGGGCGGGACAACGTCGCTGTCGAGATCACCCATCACGGCACCGCCGCGGACGACGCCCGCCACGCGGCTCTCGCCGGCCTGGCTCGCGACGCCGGATTGCCGCTGGTGGCCACCGGAGCCGTGCATTGCGCCCGCCCGCAGGATCAACGCCTCGCCGACGTCCTTGCCGCCACCCGGGCGCGCAGCACCCTGGAGGAAATGGCGGGGTGGCTGCCACCCGCTGCGGCCCACCTGCGATCCGCGGCGGAGATGCGCGCTCGGCATCACCGCTACCCGCACGCCGTGGACGCCTCCGTGCGTCTCGCCGAGGAATGCGCCTTCGACCTGCGGCTCGTCGCCCCGCAACTGCCGCCCCATCCCGTGCCGCCGGGGCACACGGAAGCCAGCTGGCTGCGGGAACTCACCTGGCGCGGGGCTCACGAGCGATATGGCCCGCCAGAGGCCGAGCGGCAGCCGGGTGCCTATGAACAGTTGGCCCACGAACTCGATGTCATCACCGAGCTGGGGTTTCCCGGTTACTTCCTCATCGTCCACGAGATCGTCGACTTCTGCCGACGGCAACACATCCTGTGCCAAGGGCGGGGTTCGGCGGCGAACTCGGCCGTGTGCTTCGCCCTGGGAATCACCGCAGTCGATGCGGTGCAGCACCGACTGCTGTTCGAGCGGTTCCTCTCCCCGGGCCGCAGCGGTCCGCCCGACATCGACCTCGACATCGAGTCCCACCGCCGCGAGGAGGTCATTCAGTTCGTGTACTCCCGTTACGGCCGGGAACACGCCGCCCAGGTCGCCAACGTCATCAGCTACCGGCCCCGCTCGGCGGTGCGCGACGCCGCGCGCGCCCTGGGCTACGACGTGGGCCAACAGGATGCCTGGGCCAAGAGCATCGAACGATGGAGCGGGTTCAGCCGTTCGGATGCGAGCGACGTGCCGGAACTCGTCGTCGAGGTCGCCGACCAGCTCCTTCGGTTGCCCCGGCACCTGGGACTGCACCCGGGGGGCATGGTGCTGTGTGATCGCCCCGTCATCGAGGTGTGCCCGGTGCAGTGGGCGGCCACCCCGGGGCGCACGGTGCTGCAGTGGGACAAGGACGACTGCGCCGAGGCCGGGCTCGTGAAGTTCGACCTGCTGGGGTTGGGCATGCTCACCGCCCTGCGGATCGCCTTCGACACCATCAACGAATCCCGCCCGGCGGAGGCGCCGCTCGGGTTGCACAGCCTGCCGCAGGAGGATCCGCGGGTGTTCGACCTCTTGTGTGCGGCCGAAACCGTCGGGGTTTTCCAGGTGGAGTCCCGGGCGCAGATGGCCACGCTGCCGCGCCTGCGACCCCGCACGTTCTACGACATCGTCGTCGAGGTGGCGCTCATTCGGCCCGGGCCGATCCAGGGCCAATCGGTCAACCCCTACATCAACCGCCGCCGCGGCCGGGAACCGGTGACCTACCTCCACCCGCTGCTCGAGCCCGCATTAGCCAAGACTCTCGGGGTTCCCCTCTTCCAAGAGCAGCTCATGCAGATCGCCATCGATGTCGCTGGCTTCACCGCCTCCGAAGCCGACGAACTGCGTAAGGCCATGGGAGCCAAGCGATCCGAGGAACGCATGGCGGCGCTGCGGCAGCGGCTCATGACGGGGATGACGGCGCGGGGAGTCACCCAACCCGTGGCGGAGCAGATCTACGACAAGCTCAAGGCCTTCGCCGATTTTGGTTTCCCCGAGTCCCACGCCTTCTCCTTCGCCTACCTCGTGTACGCCAGCGCGTGGCTCAAGGTGCACCACCCCGAAGCCTTCTATGCCGCGCTGCTGAGTTCCCAGCCCATGGGCTTTTACTCCCCGCAGTCGTTGGTCGCCGATGCCCGGCGCCACGGCGTGAAAGTGCTGCGGGCCGACGTGCAGTATTCCCAGGTTCACGCCACGGTGGAGGCGTTGAGCGGGGGCGCTGAAGCCGACCCCACCGTCGGTGGGGGAGGGCAACGGCTCGTGGACGCCGACCCGGGGTTAGCCCTCCGGTTGGGGCTGGCTCCCATGCGGGGCCTGGGCGAGGACGCCGCGGAACGGATCGTCGCCGCCCGCGACAACGGCGGGCCGTTTCGCGACATGGCGGATCTGGCGCGCCGCACCAGGCTCACTGCCGCCCAGTTGGAAACCCTGGCCACCGGCGGCGCCCTTGCAGGGTTGGGGATGGGCCGCCGCGAGGCGCTGTGGGCGGCCGGAGTCTTGGCCGAGGAGCACCGCGTGCTGCCCCATACCGCGGTGGGGGAGACCGCGCCGATGCTGCCAGGCCTGGAGGATGTCGAGGTCGCGGTTGGCGATGTGTGGGCGACGGGGGTGTCTCCCGATTCCTTCCCGACCCAGTTCCTGCGGCCCGATCTCGATGCCAAAGGCATCGTGCGCATCGCCGATCTCCCCGAGCGTGGCAGCGGGACCCGCGTGCGGGTGGCGGGGGTCGTCACCCACCGGCAGCGACCCTCTACCGCGGCTGGCGTCACCTTCCTGTCCCTGGAGGACGAAACGGGGCTGCTCAACGTGGTGTGCAGTCCGGGCCTGTGGCAGCGCTACCGGCGCGTGGCGCGCGGCAGCGCGGCCCTCGTCGTGCGTGGCGTCATCGAGCAGGCCGACGGGGTGCTCAACCTGGTGGCAGACAAACTGTGGGGATTGCCCCTCCAGGTCGCCACGACGTCGCGGGATTTCCGGTAGCGCAACCTCAGCGGGCCCATCTCAGCCGCCCCCGGGTCACACCGGCTACGCGCCGCGTTTACTCACCCGCGAGCTCCGCGGCAGCGGGCCCTCGATGGGGGGATCGAGCGTGCGCAGCTCGGAATACACCGCCCAGATGACGGCCATGATGGGGATGACGATGATGGCGCCGAGCAGGCCGGCGAGGAACGTTCCCGCGGTGACCCCGAGGGCCACGATCACCGGGTGCAGCGACACCTGCCTGCCCATGACGAGCGGCTGCAGCACGTTTCCTTCGATCTGGCCGATGAGGGCGATGCCAATGGTCACGACGATCGCCGCGACGAAGCCGTTGGCGGCAAGGGCGACCACGGCGGCGATGATCATCGCCGCCGGCGCGCCGATGAGCGGGATGAACGCGCCGATGAACACGAGGACCGCGAGCGGGGCGGCGAGGGGGACGCCGACGATGATGAGCAGGAGGAAGGCGAGCACGCCGTCGAACAGCGCGATGATCATCGTGCCCCGGGCGTAGCCGGAGAACGTCGTCCACCCGGCGTCGGCGGCGCGGTGAACGTTGGAGCGGTAACGGGCCGGCAACTGGTTGAGGAACCACAGCCACATGTCCCCGCCGCGGATGAGGAAGAAGATGGTGACGAACAGGCTCAACGCGATGACGGTGAAGATCAGCGCCACGGCACCGGCGTTGGACAGCACCGTGCTGGCCAGTTCGCCGGCATTCTGGGAGATGTAATCCTGCGCCTCGTCCAACAGCGAGTTGATCCAATTGGCCACCTCCGCCTGGGTGATGTTGATCGGTAGCGGTCCCTCCTCCAGGAACTCGAAGATCGCGTTGATGCCGTCGCCGAACTGCTCGGCGAGCGTGGACCACTGCCCGATGACGGAGGTGACGATGTAGGTCATGAGGCCGGCGACGATGGCAAAACCACCGAGCAGCGTGATGACGGCGGCAAGCACCCGCGGCATGTACCGCGCCAGCAGGCTGACGATGGGATACAGCACCGAGGTCACGACAGCCGCCAGGAACACCGCGATGAACACCGCCTGGATGCGGGAGGTGGCGAAGACGATCATGCCCACGACGATGACGATGCCGATGAGCAGCCACGCGGTTGTGCCGTAGGTGCGGATCCACCGCGGAACCGCATCGTTGCGTTCGACGGCCGAGCGCCCGTCGGGCACCCGTCGGTTGGTGAGGCGCACGCTTGCCGAGGGCCGCGCGATGCGCGCCCGGGGGCCTGGGGAGCGACGCGGCGCATCGGCGGTCCCGCCACGCTCGGCGGCCGGGACCCGAGCGACGGACTGCCCGCGGCGCTGCGAGGCGTCGAGGATGGCTCGTGCGGGCCGCCGCAGCTGCGCACCGACGCGACCGAGAAAGTTCATGCCTCTCCCATCTTCACTGATCCCTAGCAGTGTGTACCAGGGGACGGCCGCCGGCGCGACGACACAACGGGTGCGCTGGCGCGAGATTGGGGTGGATTCTATGTCGCGGAGTCAGTCGCGAAGAGGTCCTTCCTGCGCCAGCCACCGAAGCGGAAATACAGGTACGCCACACCGCTGCTGATGATGAAGCTCAAGCCCATGCCCATGGCGATCCCGGTCTCGCCGAACGCGCCTGCGAGCACCGAGGTCAGGGGATAGCGCAGGATCCAGAAGGACACGATGTTGAGGATGAGCACCTGGAACATCGCCCCCGAGGCCCGCACGACGCCGTTGAGCACGAAGTTGATGCCCAGGAACGGGTAGCACAGCGCGATGATGCGGATGTAGCGGGCACCGAACTCCACGGCGTCGGGGTCGTCGAGGAAGAGGCCGACGGCCGGCCTGGCCAGCACCACGATGACGAGCGCGATGGTCACCATGATCGCCAGGTTGTAGAGCACCCCGACGCGGGCGATCCGCTCTACCCGAGCCCAGTTCCTCGTCCCGATGTTCTGCCCCGCCATGCTGGAAGCGGCGATGCCCAGGGCCTGGGCGGGAAGCATGATCAGCGAATCGAGCCGCTGGGCGGCGCTGAACCCGCCGACGATCTCGCCGCCGAACTGCGTGACGACGCTCATGATGGCCGCGGAGCCGGCGGAGATGACCGCCATCTGCAGTCCGGCCGGAATGCCGAGCTGCAGAATGGTGCGGGTCTGCCCCCAGGTGGGCAGGCGCGGCAGCTGAAAGGGAGCCAGCTTGTGGCGCAGCACGTGGATGAGGCCGTACACGAACGCGATGCCCTGGGATGCCACGGTGGCGAAGGCTGCACCGCGGATCCCGAAGTCGAGGACCTCGATGAGCACGGGGTCGAGGACGACGTTGAGCAGGACGGCGACGGTGACGAAACGCAACGGCGTCTTGCTGTCGCCCAAGGCCCGCAACACTGTGCTGATGAAGTTGTAGCCGAAGAGGAAGAGCATCCCGAGGAAGGTGATCTGCAGATACTCCCGGGCCTCCGAGAGGATTTCCTCGGGCGTGCCGAGCACGCCCAACAGGGGGTCGGCGAACAGGAATCCCGCCGCGCCCAGGGCGAGCGCGAGGACGAAGAGGATGACGACAAAGGCGTTGAGATAGCCGCGTAGTCCCCTCTCATCCCGTCGGCCCTTGTGCTGGGAGAGCACGGCGAGGGCCGCCGAATTCATCCCGACGACGAAGGACAGCGCGGTGAAGATGATGACGGTCGAAATGGCGACCGCGCCCAGGGCCTCGGCACCGAGCAGGTTTCCCACCCACAGGCTGTCGATGAGCTGGTAGGACGTCTGCAGCAGGTTGGCCGCGATGATGGGTGC
>DATGSB010000201.1:0-2777 GCA_035303045.1 Actinomycetaceae bacterium
CCACACGGAAACGGGTGCCCCAGGCGGGGCTTGAACCCGCGACCGACGGATTATGAGTCCGTTGCTCTGACCGGCTGAGCTACTGGGGCCTGCGCCCGGCGTCGGGCGCGTCCGGCGCACCAGCCTACCGGCCCGCCGGCGCCTGCTAGTCCACGTGTCTAGTCCACGTGTCGCAGCGCGCGTCGTTGATTCTCCAGCGCCACGAGATCCGCCAACAACTGTACGGCTGCGGCGTCGTCGGGATCGGTGCGCTGCAGCTGCCCGCGCAGCTCGGCGATCTGGCGGGTGAGGCCCATATGCATGAGGGACATGAGCACACCCTGCGCGTAACCGGCGAGCGCCTCGGGGCGGTCGGCGGGCAAGGGCGCCACGGCCAGTTCGGTCATGATCCCGGCCACCGGGCCGGCCGCGTTCTCCCGCACCTGCTCGGCCCACCAGGCCGCGGCCTGGCGTTCGGCTTCGGTGCTGCCCAACTGCCCGTTGAGCTCGGTGCGGCGTGCCATGTAGGCGCTGACGCCGCCGCTGGCGCGGATGGCATCGTGCACGGCGCGGTAGGCCGGCACCGTGAACGTGTCGGCCCCCAGGGTGTCGAAGCCGGCCGCGTGGGCGTGCTCGGGCAACTGGAGCACGACCTCGAGCACCTGTCCCTCGAGCCGGGTCACCGGATCGTCGCGTTGCACGCTCGGGCCTCGCTGCCCGCCCGCGGGGCCGCCGGCCGAGGTAGCCCACTCGTCGGGCGCGCCGAGACCGCCGCGGCCGCCAGCAGCAGCGCGGCCTGCGCGCTCAGCACCAACTGCGCCATGATCCGCGCGGCTCCGCGCCACCCCGCCGCGATTGCGCTGGGCGCCCGCCACTCCCCCACGTCCGCCGCCCTGCCGGGCGGCGCGCATGACCGCCTGGCGCACCGAAGCCTCGTCCATGCCGAGCCAGCCGGCCAGCTCCCGGGCGTACTCCAGCCGCAACGCCTGGTCGCGGATCCCGGCGACGACAGGCCCCGCCTGCCGCAGCCCCGCCACGCGCCCCTCCGCGGTGTTGAGATCGAACTGGCGCAGCACGGATCGGATCGCGAACGCGAACAGCGGTTCGCGGGAATCGATGAGGTCCCGCACCGCGGCGTCACCGCGGTGCAGCCGCAGGTCGCATGGATCAAGCCCGGACGGCTCGATCGCCACGAATGTCTGGGAGGCGAAGTTCTGATCCTCGCCAAACGCGCGCAGCGCCGCCTTTTGGCCCGCCTCGTCGCCGTCGAAGGTGAAGATGACCTCGCCGCCGCGCGTGGCGCCCGACGCAAACATGAGCCCGCTGGCGGCGTCCCCACTCTGGCCCAGCAGGCGCCGCGCGACGCGAACGTGGTCGGGGCCGAACGCGGTGCCGCACGTGGCGACGGCGACGTCGACACCCGCGAGGTGGGCCGCCATGACGTCGGTGTAGCCCTCGACGACGACGAGGCGCTTCGTGCGCCCAATCGCGCGCTTGGCCAGGTCGATGCCATAGAGCACGTGGGACTTCTTGTAGATCGGCGTCTCTGGGGTGTTGAGGTACTTCGGGCCGGGGTCGTCATCGGTGAGCTTGCGCGCCCCGAACCCGATCGTGTCACCGGTGACGTCGCGGATCGGCCACACCAGCCGACCACGGAACCGGTCGTAGACCCCGCGGTTGCCCTGACTCACGAGGCCCGAGGCCGTGAGCTCCGCCTCGGTGAACCCCCTGCCGCGCAGGTGGCGCAGCAGGTGATCCCACCCGGCCGGGGCGAAGCCGATCCCGAAGTGGGCCGCGACCTCCTGGTCGAATCCGCGCGCGGTGAGGAAGTCTCGTCCCACCTGCGCGCCCGGGGAGGACAGCTGCTCCCGGTAGAACTCCTCGGCCACCCGGTGGGCCTCGATGAGGCGTTGCCGCCGCCCGGGCTCGGCACCGCTGCGGGGCCGGCCGCCGTCCTCGTACCGCAGCTGCACGCCGACCCGGCCGGCCAGGTACTCCACGGCCTCCGCGAAGGCAAGGTTCTCGATGCGCTGGACGAAGGAGATGACGTCGCCGCCCTCCCCGCAGCCGAAGCAGTGCCACAGGCCGAGCTGGGGGCGTACGTGAAACGACGGTGTTCGCTCGTCGTGGAAGGGGCACAGGCCCTTCATCGAACCCACGCCGGCCTGGCGCAGGGTGACGTGGCTGGCGACGACCTCGTCGATGCGGGCGCGCTCTCGCACCGCCTCGATGTCCTCGCGTTTGATCAGCCCCGCCACGCAGCGATCCTAGACGGCGACGCCGACCCTCCGGAGCACAACCGGTCGTGCCACGCATGGGCGCTGGCGTCGGTGAGGGAGGCGACCTGATCGATGATCACCCGCAGCCGCCCGGCCTCCTCCGCCGCATGCCAGTCGGCGACAAACGGCGCTTCCAGCTCCTGCGGTCCCGCATCCACGAGGGCCCCGACGAGCTCCTGGAGCACCCGGCGTTGGTGGCCGTGCATCGGCTCCTGTTCCCGCGGCGCCATCACGTAGTGCGCGGCCACCCCCTTGAGGACGACGATCTCGGCGGTGGTGGCGGCAGGGACGACGAGGTCGGCCGCATAACGGGTGAGCGGCCCCTCGCCGGCTGCCTCGCGGGTGGCGTCGTGGGCGGCGCCGCAGAACCGCCCGATGAGCTGACTGGTGAGATTCTTCAGCGCAGCCAGGTCGCCCCTCGTGCCGTCCCAGTGCCGGACCCACTCGGGCAGGGTGATGAGACGGCGCAGGGCCTCCCCCAGCTCGTCGTCGGTGACGTCGGGGTCGTACCAGGCCCGG
>DATGSB010000202.1:0-3557 GCA_035303045.1 Actinomycetaceae bacterium
GCCTCAGTATTGCGCACCCGATCACGTGGTTGCTGTTGGCTGGCCGGTAGGACAAACGAAAACTCGCTCGGCCCGCGGGCCCCCGTGTCCGCCCGCGGACCGAGCTGAACCTATTCTGGCTCCTCGAAGGCGTGGCGTCGCGGTCAGCCGATGGGGAGAACTCCCCATTCCGAATTGTGCATAACGCCGCTATCTATCCAGCCGCCCGAGGCGCCCGGGAGTGGGCTCGCGGGCGCGCGTGGCGGCGTTAGACTGCCACTCGCAGGCGTTGACTCGGCCATCACCGACGAGCCGCCGGAAGAACGACCCCGGGCCGTTGGCCACGTCCCCGGGGTTCAGTAGACCCGGCCGGGCGCGGACCGTCACATCCGCACAGGAGAGGCCCCGGGCCCGCGGCGTCAGCCACGGGTTCGTCGGCAAGCGAGGTGGTACCGCGGCGACCATCCTGGATGGCGTCGTCCTCGCAAGCGATGCACCTTGACCACCCGATCGCACGCCGACGAGGAAAGGCCCCGATGTCCGCCGAGCACCGCCCCGCCGCCACGTACCCCCGCCACCGCCCCGGGCAGGGCGTCGTGCCCTCCCCGCGACTGCCGGATCTCGAGCGTGACGTGCTCGACTACTGGCAGGCCGATGGCACCTTCCAGGCCTCCATCGACGCCCGCGACGCCGGAGACAACGGCAGCAACGAATTCGTCTTCTACGACGGGCCGCCCTTCGCCAACGGGCTCCCGCACTACGGCCACCTCCTCACCGGCTACGTCAAGGACCTCGTCGGGCGCTTCCAGACCCAACGCGGCCGCCGCGTCGAGCGCCGATTTGGTTGGGACACCCACGGGCTGCCGGCCGAACTCGAGGCCGAACGCGAACTCGGCATCACCGACAAGTCCGAGATCGACGAGCTGGGCATCGAGAAGTTCAACGAGACCTGCCGAACCTCGGTGCTGCGCTACACCCAGCAGTGGCAGGACTACGTCACCAGGCAGGCCCGTTGGGTCGACTTCGACAACGACTACAAGACCTTCGACGTCGGCTACATGGAGTCCGTGATCTGGGCGTTCAAGGAGCTGTACGACAAGGGCTTGGCCTACGAGGGCTACCGCGTGTTGCCCTATTGCTGGCAGGACCAGACGCCGCTGTCGAATCACGAGCTGCGCATGGATGACGACGTCTATCAGATGCGCCAGGACCCGTCGGTCACCGTGGGCGTGCGCCTGGCCACGGGCGAACTCGCGTTGATCTGGACGACGACCCCGTGGACCTTGCCGTCGAACCTGTCCATCGCCGTCGGGCCCGACGTCGCTTACGTCACGGTCACCCCCCACGACGGACCGCTGGCCGGGGAACGGGTGCTGTTGGCGGAGGACCGGCTGGCGGCCTATGCCCGCGAACTGGGGGACGGCCCCGAGGTCATTGCCCGCACCTTCGGGCGAGATCTCGCCGGCCGTGCGTATGCGCCGATCTTCGACTACTTCCTCAACCGCGACGACCTCGGCGAGCGGGTATGGACGTTGCTGGCCGCCGACTACGTGTCCGTGGCTGACGGCACCGGCCTCGTCCACCAGGCCCCGGCCTTCGGTGAAGAGGACATGGCAGTCTCCGCGGCAGCCGGCATCGCCACCGTCGTCCCCGTCGATGGCGCGGGGCGCTTCACCGACGCCGTGAGCGACTACGCCCAGATGCACGTGTTCGACGCCAACCGCCCGATCATCGCCGACCTCAAGGCGGGATCCGGGCCGCTGGCCCGCCGCCCGCAGGACGAACGCGCCGTCCTCGTGCGCCACGAAACTCTCGACCACTCCTACCCGCACTGCTGGCGGTGCCGCAATCCGCTCATCTACAAGGCCGTCACCAGCTGGTTCGTGCGCGTTTCAGAGTTCCGCGATCGCATGGTGGAGCTCAACGACGAGATCACCTGGGTGCCCGACCACCTCAAGCACGGCCAGTTCGGCAACTGGCTCGCCGGCGCCCGCGACTGGTCGATCTCGCGCAACCGCTACTGGGGTACCCCGATTCCCGTGTGGGTGAGCGACGACCCCAACTTCCCGCGCATCGACGTCTACGGCTCGCTGGCCGAGCTCGAACGCGACTTCGGCCGACTGCCGACCAACCCCGCCGGGGAGGTCGACCTCCACCGTCCGTACATCGACGAGCTCACCCGGCCCAACCCGGACGACCCCAGTGGTCGGGCGACGATGCGCCGCATCCCCGACATCCTCGACGTCTGGTTCGATTCGGGCGCGATGCCCTTCGCTCAGGTCCACTACCCGTTCGAGAACGCGGAGTGGTTCGAGCACCACTACCCGGGTGACTTCATCGTCGAGTACATCGGGCAGACCCGCGGCTGGTTCTACACCCTGCACGTGCTGGCCACCGCGCTGTTCGATCGGCCCGCCTTCCGCACCGCCGTCTCCCACGGCATCGTCCTGGGTTCCGACGGCCGCAAGATGAGCAAGTCGCTGCGCAACTACCCGGACGTCGACGAGGTCTTCGACCGCGACGGATCCGATGCCATGCGCTGGTTCCTCATGGCCTCACCGGTCGTGCGCGGCGGCAACCTCGTCGTCACCGAGGAGGGCATTCGCGAGCATGTGCGCCAGGTGCTCCTGCCCGTGTGGAACACGTGGTACTTCCTCTCCCTGTACGCCGGGGCGGCCCGGGGCGGCGCCGGCATCCTCGGGCGGACCGTGACGCCGCAGGAGGCCCCCGGCCTCCCCGTCATGGACCGCTACCTGCTGGCACGCACCCGCACATTGGCGCACGACGTGGGCGAGCTGCTCGACCGCTACGACGTGCCGGGGGCCACCGTTCTCGTGCGCGATCACGTCGACCTCCTCACCAACTGGTACGTGCGCACCTCCCGCGACCGCTTCTGGCAGGAAGACGAGGCGGCGTTCAACACGCTGCACACGGCCTTGGACGTCCTCATGCGCGTCATGGCGCCCCTCGCGCCCCTGTTGAGCGAGGAGATCTGGCGCGGGCTCACCGGGGAACGCAGCGTGCACCTCACCGACTGGCCGGTGCTGGACGACGCCTTCGCGGCCGATGAGCTCGTCGTCACCATGGACCGCGTGCGCGACGCAGTGTCGGCCACTCTCTCCCTGCGCAAGTCGGCCGCCATTCGCGTGCGTCAGCCCCTGCGCCGCCTGCGCGTCGTGGCGCCCGAGGCCGCCGCCTTGCAACCCTTCGCCGACCTCGTCGCCGAGGAGGTCAACGTCAAGGCCGTCGAACTCGAGGACCTGACCGAGGCCTCCGCCGAGGCCTACGGGTTGCAGCGCCGCCTCACCGTCAACGCCCGCACGGCCGGTCCGCGGTTGGGGCGTGACGTGCAGCGGGTCATCCAAGCCGCCCGGCAGGGGGAGTGGCACACCGAGGGCGAGTGCGTCATCGTCGGCGGCATCGCGCTGGAAGACGACGAGTACGCCATCACCACCGAAGTGGTCGCCGGGGATGCGGACGAGGTGGCGGCGGCAATGCTTCCCGGCGGCGGTTTCGTCGTCCTGGAACTGCAGCTGGACGAGGAGTTGCGCGCCGAGGGGCTGGCTCGGGACGTCGTG
>DATGSB010000203.1:0-5241 GCA_035303045.1 Actinomycetaceae bacterium
CTTGCCCAGCAGCGGGCGGGTTTTCGTCTCGGTCGCCGACCGCGACAAGCGGGCCCTGGCCCTGCCGGCCGCGCGGCTCGTGAGCCTGGGCTTCGAGCTGCTCGCCACCGAGGGAACGGCCAGCGTGCTGCGGCGCAGCGGGATCGAGGCCACGGTCGTGCGCAAGGCCAGCGATGGCGTCGGCCCGAACGGCGAGCCCACGATCGTCGACCTCATCAGCTCCGGGCAGGTCGACATGGTCATCAACACCCCGTCCGGACAGGGCGCGCGGGCCGACGGGTATGAGATTCGAACCGCGACGACGACGGCCGACAAGCCCATCATCACCACGGTGCAGATGATGGCCGCCGCGGTGCAGGCCATTGAAGCCGAAGCCTCCGGACCGCTGGACGTCACCTCCCTGCAGGAGCACGACGCCGCGCGGGCGACGGCATGACCGCGGCTGACGGGGGCAGGCCCAGCTTCGGTGACCGGCTCGCCGCGGCGATGGGTGCGCACGGTCAGCTGTGCGTGGGGATCGACCCGCATCCCGAGCTGCTGGAGCGCTGGGGGCTTGCGGACGACGCGGCCGGGCTGCGGGAGTTCGCGCTGCGGTGCGTGGCGGCCTTCGGCGGCCACGTTGCGGCGATCAAGCCGCAATCGGCGTTCTTCGAACGCCACGGCGCAGCGGGCATCGCCGTGCTGGAAGAGGTGCTGGCAGCGGCGCGCGCCGCTGAGACGCTCACGATCCTCGACGTCAAGCGCGGCGACATCGGCTCGACGATGCGTGGCTACGCCGAGGCCTACCTGCGGCCCGACGCACCGCTGGTAACTGATGCGATCACCCTCAGCCCCTTCCTCGGCGCCGAATCCTTGCAGCCCGCCACCGACCTCGCCCTCGACCACGGCAGAGGCGTGTTCATCCTCGCGCTGACCTCCAACGCGGAGGGCGCGGGGGTGCAGCACGCGCGGGGGAGCGACTCACGTAGCGTCGCCCAGGCCGTGGTCGACTACGCCGCGCGGCACAACGCCGGCACCACGCTCGGCAGCGTCGGCCTCGTCGTGGGTGCCACGATCGGCGGGGCCCCGGCGGACCTGGGCATCGACCTCGCGGCCAGCCGCGCCCCGCTGCTGGCCCCGGGCGTCGGCGCGCAGGGCGCCGGGCCGCCAGAGCTGCGCGCCGTGTTCGGCTCCGCCCGCTCGGCGGTGCTGGCCTCCTCTTCTCGCGGCGTGCTGCGTGCGGGTCCCGATGTCGAGGACCTGCGCCGGGCGGCTCAGACTGCGAGCCGAGAAGCGACAACAGCGCTGCGCGCGCAATAGTAGGTTGACTCTCAACGCGTCACTCCCCGTCGGACTCCCGGGGGAGAGCCGGCCGTCGTCCCCCCGTCCATTTCCTACCCGAGGTGATCGCCGTGGCCCTGCCGCCACTCACTCCTGAGCAACGTGCCGCCGCATTGGAGAAGGCAGCGGCGGCCCGCCGGCGTCGAGCAGAGATGAAGAACCAGCTCAAGTACGCGAAGACGAGCCTGTCCGACGTGGTCGCCACCGCCGAACGCGATGAGGCCATCGCCAAGATGCGGGTGAGCGAACTGCTGGAGTCCCTGCCCGGCGTCGGCAAAGTCAAGGCCCGAGCGATCATGGCCGATGTCGGAATCGCCGACAGCCGCCGGGTGCGCGGGCTCGGCGCCCACCAGCTGGCGGCCCTCGTCGAGCGCTTCGGATGAAGCCAACGACCCCGGCTCAACAGCAGCGCCTCACCGTCCTCGCCGGCCCCACCGCCGTGGGCAAGGGCACGGTGTCGGCCGACCTCCGCCGCCGCTACCCCGAGGTATGGCTCGCCGTGTCGGCGACGACCCGCCAGCCGCGGCCCACGGAGAAGGACGGCTTTCACTACCATTTCGTCGACGACGCAGCCTTCGACCAGCTCATCGCAGACGACGAGCTGCTGGAGTGGGCCGTCGTCCACGGCAAGCATCGATACGGCACGCTGCGACGGCCCGTGGAGGAGCGCGTCGCCCAGGGCCTTCCCGCCCTGCTGGAGATCGACCTGCAGGGCGCGCGGCAGGTGCGCGAGGCCATGCCGAGCGCGCGGTTCGTGTTCCTCGCCCCGCCCTCCTGGGAGGAGCTGACGCGTCGCCTGGCGGCCCGGGGCACGGAAAGCGCCGAGGAACGCGAGCGGCGCCTCGTCACCGCCCGGGAGGAATTGGCGGCCGCGCGGGAGTTCGACCACACGATCATCAACGACGTGGTGACCAGGGCCACGGACGAACTCGTCACACTCATGGGGCTACCCACGGCGTAGAATGAGAGGCTGGGTGCCAGAGCGTGGCCACGTTTATCTGAAGGAGAACCACTGATGCCAGGAACAGTCGCACAGCCCGAGGGCATTACCGATCCGCCCATCGACGAGCTGCTCGACGTCGCCGAGTCGAAGTACGGGCTCGTCATCTACGCCGCCAAGCGCGCGCGCCAGATCAACTCTTACAACTCCCAGCTCCAAGAGGGCCTGCTGGAATTCGTCGGCCCCCTTGTGGCGGCCTCGCAGGACGACAAGCCCCTGTCGATCGCCCTGCGTGAGATCAACGAGGGCATGCTCAACGTTTCGCTCGGCGACGACTGACACTCCCCGCCATGCCCGACTCTCCGCGGCGGCTGCGCGTCGTCCTCGGCGTCAGCGGCGGGATTGCCGCGTATAAGGCCGCGCTACTGCTGCGGCTGCTGCGCGAGGACGGCCACCGGGTGCGCGTCGTGCCCACCGAGTCGAGCCTGGAGTTCGTCGGCCGGGCCACCTGGGAAGCGCTATCGGGTGAGCCGGTGTACACCGGCGTCTTCGCCGATGCCGTCGGCGTCGACCACGTCGCGCTCGGCCGCAGCGCCGACCTCATCATCGTGGCGCCGGCCACCGCAGACATTCTTGCGCGAGCTGCGGCCGGCCGGGCCGACGACCTGCTGACGACGACGCTGCTCACGGCGACGTGCCCGGTGCTGTTCGCCCCGGCCATGCACACCGAGATGTGGCAGCACCCGGCCACGGTCGCCAACGTCGCCACCCTGCGCGACCGCGGGGTGCACGTGCTCGATCCCGACTCCGGCAGGCTCACCGGCAGCGACACCGGCCCGGGCCGGTTGCCCGACCCGGAGGTCATTGCGCGAAGCGCGCTGGAACTCCTCATCGCCCAGGACCTCGCCGGGCGCCGCGTCGTCGTCAGCGCCGGCGGCACCCGCGAGCCGGTCGATCCGGTGCGGTTCTTGGGCAACCGCTCGACGGGACTGCAGGGCGCCGCCCTGGCGGCCGCTGCCGCCTCCCGCGGCGCACAGGTCGAACTCGTCGCCGCCAACATCTCCGCGGCCGCCCACGAGCTGGCCACTCACCGACGCATCACCATCCGCGACGTCGAGACCACCGCCGAGATGTCCCGCGCCGTGCATCGAGCCATCGAGGGCGCCGACGCCCTCGTCATGGCCGCCGCAGTCGCCGACTTCGCCCCCGACGTCGCCGCGGAGGGGAAGATCAAGAAGGACGCCGGTCTCGACCACATCTCCTTGCGCGAGAACCCCGACATTCTCGCGGGCATCGCCGCCGACCGGCCCCACTCAGGCCTCGTCGTCGTCGGCTTCGCCGCAGAGACGGGCACGGCCGCCGAGGTGGCGGAGCTCGGCCGGGCGAAGGCCCGGCGGAAGCGGGCCGACCTGCTCGCCGTCAACGCGGTCGGGCAGGGACGCGGGTTCGGCACGCCCGACAACGACATCACCATCCTCGACGCCGCCGGTGAGACGGTCGGCGAGGCCCGGGGAACCAAGCTCGACGTCGCCCACGCGCTGTGGGACGCGGTGGTCCGCCGGGCTGAGCCGCGGGACTGAGACGCCGCCGCCTGCCAGTGACTGCGTGCCCTACGATCGGGGCGTGACATCAGCACATTGGCGCTCGTTTACCAGCGAATCGGTCACCGAGGGACACCCCGACAAGGTCTGCGATCGCATCTCCGATGCCATCCTCGACGCCCTGTTGACCCAGGACCGTGACGCCCGCGTCGCCGTCGAAACCGTCGTGACGACGGGCCTGGTGAGCGTCGTCGGAGAGATCACGACCTCGGCCTACGTGGAGATTCCCAACATCGTGCGCGAGGAGGTCAACCGGATCGGCTACACCTCCTCCGCCATCGGATTCGACGGCGATTCCTGTGGCGTGCAGGTGTCCATCGGCCAGCAATCGGCCGACATCGCCGCGGGCGTGGACACGTCCCTGGAAACGCGGGCCGGCGCCGCCGGCACCGACCCGTACAACCTCCAGGGAGCCGGCGACCAAGGCCTCATGTTCGGCTACGCCTGCGACGAGACCCCCCAACTCATGCCGCTACCCATCTGGCTGTCCCACCGGCTGGCCGAGCGGCTGGCCCATGTCCGGCACGAAGGGATCGTGCCCGACCTGCGGCCCGACGGGAAAACGCAGGTGACCATCGACTACGACGGACAGCGCCCGGCGCGCCTCGCCTCGGTCGTCGTCTCCTCCCAGCACGCCCCCACCTTCGCCCAGGCCGACCTCGAGGCCGCCATCGCCGAACACGTACTCGCCCCGGTGCTCGCGGAGCACGGCAATGGCATCGACACCGCCGGCCACGAGCTGCTCGTGAACCCCACGGGCCGGTTCGTCGTGGGTGGCCCGGCCGGGGACGCGGGCCTCACGGGCCGCAAGATCATCGTCGACACCTACGGCGGCTCGGCCCGCCACGGCGGGGGAGCGTTCTCCGGCAAAGACCCCTCGAAGGTCGACCGATCGGCGTCCTACGCCATGCGGTGGGTGGCCAAGAACGTCGTCGCCGCGGGCCTCGCGCGGCAGTGCGAACTCCAGGTGGCCTACGCCATCGGCCGCGCCCACCCCGTGGGCCTGCGGGCCGAGACATTCGGGACGGAAACGGTACCCGTGGAACGCATCGTGGCCGCCATCAACGAGGTGTTCGATCTGCGGCCCGCAGCCATCGTCGCCGACCTCGACCTGCTGCGGCCGATCTATCGCGCCACCAGCGCCTACGGCCACTTCGGCCGGGAGCTGCCCGAGTTCGCCTGGGAGCGCACCGACCGTGTGGCCGAGCTGCAGGCCGCCGTCGGCTAGAGAGACCTCTCCACGAGAGGGCGTGGAAGGTTGGGGGTGACCCTACTGGTCCGTCAGAGACTGGGCCGCGCCGTGCCTGGTCCTGCGCGAGGTGATGTCGGCCCGCTTACCTTGCGACTTTCCGGGTCAGTTTTGAATGTCGATAGTGCCGT
>DATGSB010000204.1:0-3635 GCA_035303045.1 Actinomycetaceae bacterium
CTGCACCGGCCGATCGGCGGCAACGCGGTGATGGCGGAACAAATGCGTCACTTGGCGAGCATACTTGAAAAACCGTATGTGACTTTGCAGATCGTCCCGTTCGCCGTCGGCGCGCATTCCGGCCTCAACGGCTCCTTCGACATCCTGGAATTTCCCGAATCCGACATCCACGCGCCTCGGCTGGCGCACGTGGAGAATCTGACCAGCAGCCTCTATATCGAAAAGGCCAAAGAAGTCGCCTTCTACACGGTCGCTTTTGAACACCTGCGCACCGCGGCCCTGCACCCCGAGCGGACCCGCGAAGTCATCGGCGAGGCGGAGCAGCGCCTGCGGAGCCAGGAGGAGGGGGAATCGGATGCGACATGAAGGGAGCGCGGCATGGCCGCGAAGAATCCGCTGGGCGTGCGATGGCGCACGAGCACCTACAGCGGAACAGGGGGAGGCCAGTGCGTCGAGGTCATGCGGCGGGCCAGAGGTGCCGTACTGGTCCGCGACTCCACGGCGCCTGAGGGCGCGGTCCTGCGGCTTTCCGCGGGTGCGTGGGCGGCGTTCGTCGTCGCCGCCGTAGGGCGCTGCCTCTAGCGCCCACCGGTGACCGGTGAAGCCCACAAGCAGGAGGGATCCGCGATCCGGGGCGAGGGTGACCTGCGCCCCGGATCGACTACTCTCGATTACCTAAAGACTACGCTCGGGCGACACCGTCGCGCCGGGCCTGGGCCGCGACCGCCTCGGCGACCGCGGGCACCACCCGGCTGTCGAACGTGCTCGGGATGACGTAAACGGCGGTCAGCGCGTCACCCACGAGATCGGCGATGGCCTCGGCCGCGGCGAGCTTCATCGCCTCCGTGATGTCGCTTGCACGCGCGTCCAGCGCACCGCGGAACACCCCGGGGAACGCCAGGACATTGTTGATCTGGTTGGGGAAGTCGCTGCGCCCGGTCGCGACGACGCTCGCATGCGAGCGCGCGACGTCGGGATGGACCTCCGGGCTGGGGTTGGCCATGGCGAAGATGATGGCCTCAGGCGCCATGGTGGCCACCACCGACTCGGGAATCTCGCCCGCCGACAGGCCGATGAAGACGTCGGCGCCCTCAAGCGCCGCCTCGGTCGACCCGCGCAGCCCCGCGCGGTTGCTGATCTCGGCGATCTCGGACTTGATCGGAGTCAGGCCCTCCCGCCCGGCGTAGATCACGCCCTTGCTGTCGGCGACGGCGATGTCGCCGACGCCGGCCTCGACCAGCATCTTGGTCACCGCGACGCCGGCCGCCCCGGCGCCGGAGACCACCACCCGCAGGTCGGCCAGCGTGCGCCCGGTCAGCCGCGCGGCGTTGCGCAGCGCCGCGACCGTCACGATGGCGGTGCCGTGCTGGTCGTCGTGGAAGACGGGGATGTCCAGCCGCTCACGCAGCCGGCGCTCGATCTCGAAGCAGCGCGGCGCCGAGATGTCCTCGAGGTTGACCCCCCCGAAGGAAGGAGCCAGGCGCTCGACCGTCTCGACGATGTCGTCGACCCCGTCGCAAGCCAGCGCGATCGGCACCGCGTCCACCCCGGCGAACTTCTTGAACAGCAGCCCCTTGCCCTCCATGACGGGCAGCGAGGCCTGCGGGCCGATGTCGCCGAGGCCCAGCACCGCCGAACCGTCGGTGACCACCGCCACCACCGAACTCTTCCAGGTATAGGTGTCGACGAACTCCGGGGAGTCGGCGATCGCGGTGCAGACGCGGGCCACACCGGGCGTGTAGGCCAGCGCGAGCCCGTCGTGGTCGTTCACCTCGACGGAGCCCTCCACGCTCAGCTTGCCGCCGCGGTGCAGCGGGAACGCCGGGTCGTCGTCGAGGCGGGAATAGGAATCACTGGTCGCCATGTCTGTGCAAAACCCCTCAAGGATGCGAACGCGCCCGCGGCAGGCCGGGCGCGGCTTCGGTTTCTTCTGCGATCGGCGGAGAAGTGAACGCGGAACTGCGGCGCGCGGAGCGGCAGAGGGCCAGGGTTACCAGGATTGCTAGGAACTCCCCCCGACCGCTTCATCGGCGGTGCCGGAGGGAGCGGGGGAAGTCGGTCTCCGCGGCTCGGTGCGAGCCCGGCGCCGCAGTGTCACGGGGTTGACCCGTTACCCAATCCTCTCACAACGGTGACCGCAGGAACATGCCGGTTCACGGACCATGAATCATTCACGTTCGCACGAACGATTATGCTGCACGTTTGGCTACTCGCCATGAGCGTGACGACGCGAACGCCGAACGCCCGACGCCGTTCGCCCAGAGAAGGAGAAACACGTGGCCGTGCTCAAGCATCCGTTCGCACCGGCTGCCCGCCTTGCACGCGCGCCCTACTGCGCGGCCGCCCTCGCCGCCGTGCTCGCGCTGTCGGCCTGCGGCGGCGGCGAAGGCGGCTCCGCGGAAGGCGCCGACCCCACCGCGGCCACGCCGTCGGTCGAGGCCGATCCCGAACTCGCCGAGATGGTCCCCCAGCAGATCCGCGACCAGGGGGCCCTCAAGATCGGGACCGATTCGACCTATCCCCCCGCCGAGTACCTCGCCCCCGACGGCGAGACCGTCGTCGGCTTCGACGTGCAGTTGTTCAACGCGGTGGCCGCCAAGCTCGGCCTCGACACCCGCTGGCAGAGCTCCACCTTCGGCACCATCATCGAAGGCGTCAACACCGACAAGTACGACGTGGGGGTCTCCTCGTTCACCATCAACGAGGACCGCAAGAAGCAGGTGAACATGGTGAGCTACTACACCGTGGGCACCCAGTGGTTCACCGCCAAGGGCAATCCCGACGACGTCGCCCCCGACAACGCCTGCGGCAAGAACATCGCGGTGCAGGCCAACACGATCCAGATCCCCGACATCGAGGCACGCAGCCAGGAGTGCGTCGACAACGGCAAGAAGAAGATCAACGTCAGCAAGTACAAGAGCCAGAACCAGGCTACTGAGTCGCTCATCTCCGGACGCAACGACGCCGGGCTCGCGGACATGCCCGTGGCCGTCTACGCGGTCGAGCAGACCGAGGGCAAGCTGGAGACGCTCGGCAAGCAGTACGAGGCCGCGCCCTACGGTGCCATCACCGCCAAGGACGACACCGAACTGGCCGAGGCGATCAGCGCCGGCTACCAGAGCATCATCGACGACGGCACCTACAAGAAGATCCTCGCCAAGTGGGAACTGGACAGCCAGGGCACCCTGGAGGAGTCCGAGGTCAATCCGTCCGTCGAGGCCGGGGGCTGACCGGTCGAACGGCTGACACGCACCACGAGGCAGAAGGCACCCAGAGGCACGTGAGCACTACTCCCGACGAACCCCGCTCGGCGCCCGGAGCAGCGGCGCCGACCGGGCAGTCCCCGCCCGAACCCGTCAAAGCCGTGCCCGTCCGCCACCCCTGGCGCTGGGTCGCGGCGGCCGTGCTGCTGCTGCTCGCCGCGATGTTCGTGAACATGCTCATCACGAACCCCGCGTTCGACTGGCCGTTCCTGTTCGAGCAGGCGTTCTCCGGGCCGGTGCTGATCGGCGTGCGCACGACGATCATCCTGGCGGCGGTGTCGCTGGCGATCGGTATCGCGATCGGCATCGTCATGGCCGTGATGCGGCTGTCGGACAACCCGGTCCTGGTGACCGTGGCGTGGATCTACACCT
>DATGSB010000205.1:0-2698 GCA_035303045.1 Actinomycetaceae bacterium
CGTCGCGCATCGCAAGAATGTCGAGGAGGTCGTCGAGCGTGTGCTCACCGACGTCGGCATCCGCGACCCCCGGCGCGTGCTCAGCCTCTATCCCCACCAGATCTCCGGCGGCATGCGCCAGCGGGTGCTCATCGGTATCGCGCTGCTGGGCGACCCGGGCCTCATCGTCGCCGACGAACCCAGCTCCGGCCTCGACGTCCAGGTGCAGCAGCGCATCCTCGACCTGCTGGAAACCCGGGTGCGCACCTCCGGTGCGGGCATGCTGCTCATCACCCACGACCTGGCCCTGGCCGCCGCGCGGGCCGACGCCATCGCCGTGCTCCACGACGGCCGGCTCGTGGAAACCGGGCCCACCGACCGGGTGCTCACCGACCCGCAGGATGCCTACACGGCCATGCTCGTCGCCGCCCGCCCCCGCCGGCTGGAAACGCGCGACGAGACGCCGGTGAGCGACGAGGCGAACCCCGTCGTGCTCGAGGCGCGCGGCCTGGGCAAGGAGTTCCCCTCCCGGTTCGGCGAACCCACCCGCGTGCTCAACGAGGTGTCCTTCGAGGTGCGCCGCGGCCGCACGCTCGGGGTCATCGGCGAATCGGGGTCGGGCAAGACGACGCTGGCGCGCATCGCCTTCGGCTTGGAGACGTTCACCGAGGGGGAGATGCTGCTGCACGGCGAACCCGTGGGCTCCCCCGGGCACCGCATCCCCCGCGCCGCGCTGGCGCGGGTGCGCATGGTGTTCCAGAACCCCTACAACTCCCTCAACCCCGCCCTGTCGGTGGGCCAGATCCTCGCCGACAGCCTCAAGGCGGCCCGCCTGCCGAAGGCCGGGCCCGTGCGGGAGGAGGTGCGCGCCGCGCTGGCCGCCGTCGAACTCGACGCCGGCATCGCGCAGCGCCGCCCCCGGGAACTGTCGGGCGGGCAGCGCCAGCGCGTGGCCATCGCCCGGGCGCTCGTGACCCGCCCCGAGATGCTCATCCTCGATGAGCCCGTCTCGGCGCTGGACGCCAACGTGCAGGCGGTGGTCATCGACCTGTTGCAGGAGCTGCAGCGAGAGCGCAGCCTCGCCTATGTGTTCATCTCGCATGACATTGCGGCCATCGAGGCCATGAGTGACGACGTGCTCGCCCTGGAGCACGGCGCGGTCACCAGCTACGGCCCCGTGACGAAGGAGACCTGATGCGTACGAACGAGCACCCGCTGGTACTGATCGCCAACCTCGGCTCCCAGCCGCAGGAGACCCCGTGGTGGGAGGCCGGCGCCAGCTACGACATCACCAGCCTTGACGACGTCATCGACTACGCGGCGAAGGCCGAGGCCGCCGGCTTCGACGCCCTGTTCAAGGCCGACTTCATCGGCTTCAACCCCTCGCTGTCGGGCCGCGCTCCCGTGTCGCCCTTCGAACCCCTGCAGCTGGCCGCCGCGATCGCCGCGCGGGTGCCGCGCATCGCGATGATCCCCACCGTGTCGGTGCTGTTCAGCCAGCCCTACGCCGTGGCCCGCTCGCTGTCGAGCCTCGACTGGATGCTGCCCGGCCGGCTGGCCTGGAACCTCGTCACCTCCTTCAACGGCGAGCGGAACTTCGGGATCGACGAGATCCCCGAGCCCGCCACCCGGTACCGCCAGGCCGCGGAGTTCTACGACGTCATCCAGGCGCTGTGGCGCAGCTGGCCGCCGGAGTCGCGCATCGCCAACCGTGAAACCCGGGAGTACATCGACCTCGCGGCCGTCCAGCCCATCAACCACGACGGCGAGTTCTACCGGGTCGAGGGCCCCATCGACCTGCCCGTGCGCTCGGCGGAGCTGCCGGTGCTCGTGCAGGCCGGTGCCTCGGCCGACGGGATCGACTCCGCGGTGCACCAGGCCGACGTCGTCTTCGCCGCCGCCCCCACCATCGACCAGGCCCGCGAGCTGCGCGAACGCATCCGCGCCCGCGCCGAGGCCGCCGGGCGCGACCCCGACACGCTGCGCGTCATCTTCGGCGCCAAGATCGTCGCCGAGGCCACCGAGGAGGCGGCCTGGGAGCGGCTCAACGCACCGTTGACCGAGGCGCAGCTCGTGAGCGCGCGCCTGGGCATCGAACGCGAGCTGGCGGGCCTGACGCTGGAGGACGTCGGCCTGGACGATCCGCTGCCCGTCGAGCGCTTCGCCACCTTCCCCATCGAGGAGCTCGGGCGGCGCCGCAGCCGCGCGGAGCTCATCCTCGACATCGCCCAGCGCCAGCCGTGGACGGTGCGCGGCTTCCTCACCCGCGCCTACAGCCAGGGCTCCCACCTCAACGTCGTCGGCAGCTACGACCAGGTGGTCGACGAGATGCAGCACTGGCACGAGCAGAACATCGCCGACGGCTTCATCATGATAGGCGACGTCGACCTCGACACGCTCGCCGAGGAGGTGCTCGGCCGCCTGCGCCGCCGCGGGCTGCTCAGCGACCGCTCGAGCGGCTGGTCGCTGCGGGCGTCCCTCGGGCTCGACTGAGGGC
This sequence comes from Actinomycetaceae bacterium, assembly GCA_035303045.1. Lineage (GTDB taxonomy): Bacteria > Actinomycetota > Actinomycetes > Actinomycetales > Actinomycetaceae > DATGSB01. Next base: position 2,477 of record DATGSB010000205.1, read on the forward strand.
TGCGCTCCCCTCAGGCGCCGCGCTTACTCTCACTTTCGCCGGAAGTGAGAGTAAGGAGGACCGTTGCTCTCACTTTCTCGCCCGGCAGCGGACTTAACCCGCGCGCAGCCGCCACATCCGCAGCCCGACGCCCACGACGAGCACGCCCACGCCCACCGCGACCGACGTCGCCGGCAGGGTGACGACGAGCACCGCGCACCCCACCATCCCCAGGGCCTGCAG
>DATGSB010000206.1:0-2486 GCA_035303045.1 Actinomycetaceae bacterium
GGCGCAGTTCCTGGCGGGGTAGCCGTCGTGGCCGTACACGTCGCAGCGCGGCTCACGACCGGCGCCCACAGTCGGGCTGCTGCTGGTGGTGGTCCAGTGGTGGCCCTGCATGGGGATGACCGCGGGGGTGCGGTTCGTGGGGGTGGTGGCTGCTCGGATGGCGGCGATGGCGACTTGTGCGGCGTCGCCGTGGTCGCGTGCTTTGCCGAGAGCGACGTAGATGCCCTGGGCGTCCCAGTCAGGCCGGAGCGTGTTGACGAACGCTGCGAGGGCCTGTGCTTGTCTCTGGTCGAGCTTCGTCATCATCATCGTGCCGCCGCTCGAGGCAGGTTCGAGCCCTCGCGCGTTACGGAACGTAACGATGATGATGAGGGGAAGGGGGAAGGGGGAAGGGGAGTTGCCTCAGGGTTCGCTGATGGGTTCTCGGAACCCTTTGTGGAACCCTTCGGCAAAGGCGTCGCGTGGAGTTCGTCGAGGAGTTCGGGTGAGGTGTCGATGAGGCCTTGCCACCCGCGAGCCTCTGGGATCTCGTGCAGGAGGCGTGCGAGTTCGACGCGGATCGCTGCTCTCAGGTGCTCGGAGTGGACGCGGTTGTATGCCTTGACCAGGGCTTTTGTGACGTTGGGCTGTTTGAGGAGTCCGTCGTGGCGGACGTAGGAGCGGACGAGGATTTCGGCGGTGGTGCGGTCGACGATGAGGAAGCGTCCGGCTTCGAGTCCTGTGATTGCGGCGATGAATTTGCGTTCGGTCCAGTCCTTGGCGAGGAGGGCATAGCGCGCTGGGAGGTATGGGAGCACTCCGCAATAGGAGAGGTCTCGCGACGAAATTAGCGTGAGGTACGCGATTTGCTGCACGGAAGTGAGCGAGGTCCAGTCGTTGTCGTCCCAGATGTCGAGTGAGATGCGGGCATGGTCGCGTGCCACTACTCCTCCTTTCGTGGTCGGTCGGTGCCGCCCTGGTGGGTGCATGTGGGGCAGCCCCGAAACGGGCAGTAGGTGCACGGGGTGTCGGCGCTCATGCGATTCCTTCGAGGTCGAGTCCGGGTTGCTGTAGCCGGGTGCGGAGTGAGAGGTCTAGGTAGTCGGCGTTGAGGTCGATGCCGACGTACCGGCGTCCGTGCTTTGCGGCGGCAAGGCCGGTGGTACCTGACCCGGAGAACGGGTCGAGGACGGTGCCGCCGGGCTTGCCGCCGGCGAGGATGCACCGCTCGGCGAGCGCGGGCGGGAACACCGCGAAATGGGCACCGGGGAAGGGCACTGTGGGGATGGTCCACACGTCGCCAGGGTTGACGGGCCCCGCGTTCCAGCCGTCGGTGTTGATGCTGCCCTTGCCCATCTGTATGTGCCCGTACTTGCGCGGGCTGACTGCGGCGGGGTTCCTGCTCTCGCCCGGCGGCACTCGAATAGCGTCGAGGTCGAACCAGTAGCGCCGCGACTTGGAGAACAGGAACAGGTGCTCGTGACGGGTGGAGAGTCGGTCGGTGACGGACTCGGGCATGGCGTTGGGCTTGTGCCAGATGATGTCGTTGCGGAGGATCCAGCCGTCGTCCTGTAGTGCGAACGCGACGCGCCACGGGATGCCGAGGAGGTTCTTCGGTGGGACGCCACCGGGGAGCGAGATGCGCATGTTCTCGCGGTATCCGGGCTTGTCAGATGGTGCAGGGCCGTCGCCTACGCGCTTGTTCCCGTGGTAGCCGCTGTAGGAGTCGCCGAGGTTGAGCCACAGCGTCCCGTCGTCAGCGAGCACCCGGCGCGCCTCAGCGAACAGGGCACGCATGTTCTCCACGTACTCGGCGGGGGATGCTTCGGCACCGAGCTGGCCGTCCACGCCGTAATCGCGGAGGCCGTAGTAGGGCGGGCTGGTGACGATGCAGTCGACCGAGCCGGCGTCCATGCGGCGGAGGACGTCGAGCGCGTCGCCGTGGTGCAGCGTGAGGTGCTCGTCCTGGTAGTACGGGGCGCTCATGCCGTGGCCTCCTTCCGCGCGCGGGCGCGGTCACGCTCGCGGGGATAGGCAGCCCTGCGAGTTGCGAAACAGGCGTTACAACGGCACCCCGCGTCATAGGAGGAGCGGTTGCCGTGGGTGAGGGAGCCGCTGGTGAAACGTGCGAGCCGGTTCCGCTTGACGCGGTCGCGCTGGTAGGTGGTGCAGTGGTCGCATCGGCAGCCATGGCGGGCCTAGGCGGTGTAGGTGCCGTGTCGGTAGCTCATGAATGCCTCACCTGTCGCTGTTGTGCTTCTGCCCACGCGATCTCGGTTGCTGTGGCGGGGGCGTGGATGGCGCGGGCGTACCGTGCGGCCTCGGCGCGGAGTCGGTGCTGTTCGGCGTCGGCGAGGGTCTGGCGTACCCAGCGGGGCGGGTTCCAGTTGCCGGTGATGACGGAGCCGGTGCCGTCGCGTGCGGCTTTGGTGTGGGCTCGTGCGGTGAGCCTGTCCCTGGCGGGGGATGGGGGCAGTGCCTGCAGGTCGGCGACGGAGACCATGAGC
>DATGSB010000207.1:0-3110 GCA_035303045.1 Actinomycetaceae bacterium
CTCATGGACCGGCGCGGCCAGTACGGGCGCGGAATCGTCGCGTCGAGCGTCGATGCTCATGGGTGCTCACCTCCTCGTGAACACCTTCAGTATACCGAACGTATGTTCGAACTGCAAGCCTCGCGGGCGGTTGTGAGTTTCGCGCGGCGCGGAGCTTGTGCGGCTGTGGGTGGTCATGAGCTGTGGAGTGCCGGCACGCCTCGGCGCACCCGCAGGCGAATCTTCCGAACGCCATACGCTCGTCTACCGTGGGGCCATGCGCCGGCTGGCAACCATCGTCCTGCTTGTGGCCCCCGTTCTGCTCGCGGCGGGCCTTGTCGCCGACCACGAGGCGCGCAACAAGGCGACCCAGGGGCTGACGGACGCCGTGGTCGAACACGCCGACGGCGTCAACGTCGACGTCAACTTCGAGGGCTTCCCCTTCCTCACCCAGGTGTGGGCGGGACGGCTCAACGACGTCAACGTCGAGGCCGATTCGGTCACCACCGACGAGATCACGGCCCACGACATCCGGCTCGTCGCACGCGGCGTCGACCCCTCCCAGCCGCACCAGGCCGAGCTCCTCGAGATCAACGCGACGCTGCCGACCGAGGCGCTCGACGAGGCGATCCGCGCGAGGCTCGGCCCAGTGGCCGACGCCGTGTCCCTCACCCGCCGAGGCGATGGGCTCACGCTGCATATCGACCTGCCCGGCGCCTCGTTGCAGCTCTTGCTGGGCTTCGAGATGTCGGGGGACGCGACGATCGGCCTCGCCGTCGACGACGTGCTCCTCGGTGACGTCGTCACACTGCCGGAGCCGTTGCGCGACGGGCTCGCCCAGGCGCTCAGCGCCGTGAGTATCGACCTGCCGCAGGTGCCCGAGGGGCTGTCGCTCACGGTGGCCAGGATCGTGGACGACGGGCTGCGGATCCGGCTCGAGGGCCGCGATGTCGAGCTCGGCGAATACGTGAACTAGCGGCCGGACGGCTCGCGCTTCACCCCGGCCGCAGACTCCGAAGTCCGGACCGACCCCTCCGTGGGCGTCCCCGCCAGTGACGCGAGATGGGCGTTGTAGGCGGCAAGCTCGGCGTCGCCGTCACGGTCGGCGCGACGGTCGGCGCGCTTGGCTTGCAGGTCTTCGCTCCTGGCCCAGGCCACCGCGACGCTCACCGCGAGGATGAGGGTGGGGATCTCACCGATGCCCCACGTGATGAGCCCGCCGGTGCGCTGATCCGCCAGCGCATCCACCCACCACGGCAGGCCCAGTGCCCCGAAGTGGTCGGCGGCGAACAGCGTGGTCGCCTGGGTGATGGCCACGCCGAAGAACGCGTGGAAGGCCATCGTGGCGAAGAGCAGCAGCAGCCGCAGCGGATAGCGCGGCCGGGCAGGGCCGGGGTCGATGCCGATGAGCGCGTTGGCGAACAGGTACCCCGCCAACGTGAAGTGGATGACCATGATCATGTGGCCCACGTGCGTCGACAGCGCGAGCTCGAACAACGGCGAGTAGTAGAAGACGAACATCGAGCCGGCGAAGTTGATGGCGGCGACGATGGGGTTGGAGAAGAACCCGGCCCACCGCGAGTGCACGAAGGCGAGCAACCACTCGCGTGGCCCGCGCGAGCCATCGGAGCGCGCCGGCAGGGCCCGCATCGCCAGCGTTACCGGCGCCCCGAGCACGAAGAAGATCGGGATGACCATCGCCAGCGACATGTGCTGCAGCATGTGGGCGCTGAACTGCAGCACCCCGTAGATGGCCGGCCCACCGTTGGTCACCCAGAAGAACAGGAGGCAGCCGACGATCCACGATGCGGTGCGCGGCAGGCTCCAGTGATCGCCGCGCTTGCGCAGGCGCCACACCCACATGATGTACACGCCCAGCGCGGCCGCGGCGGCCACCGCGAAGATGACGTCGAAGCGCCACTCGGTCAGCCACGTGGCCGTGGACGGCGGCGCAGGCAGCGGGTTGCGCGTGAGCTCCATCGCGGGGGACGGCCGGGCGACGGGATCCTGCGGCACCGGCGGCTGGCTCGCCGCGAGGGCCACGGAGATGCCGATGACGGCGCCCATGAGGACGACCTCGCCGGCGGCGATGCGCCAGAACATCCGGGGGCGCTGCGCGAGCCGGGGGATGGTGCGCTCGCGGTGTAGCCAGCCCGCGAACCCGAGCAGGGCGAAGATGACGATCTTCGCGAGCAGCAGGATGCCGTACCGGGTGGTGAAGCCGGACCAGCCACCGAGGCGGATGTAGGCGTTGGCGAACCCGGAGACCGCGATGATGGCGAAGGACCACAGCGCGAGCTGAGAGTAGCGCCGCGCCGCCGGCACGAGATCACGCCCGAGCACGCCGAAGAGCACGCAGATGAGCACGAGCCCGCCGATCCACAGCGCCATTCCGGCGAGGTGGAGCCACATCGCCGACACCGCGAGCTCGTGGTGCAAGGCCCCGGCCGCGTGCCCGGTGAGCGCGATCGGCACGAGCGCGATGAGCCCCAACCCCGCTGCCAGGGCCGCGCCGGTGGGAGTGCGGATGCCCGCGCACACGATCGACAGTGCGGCGACGAGAATCGTGGCCACGAGGTGAACCTGGCCAAGCGGGATGGTGGTGACGAACTGCACGAGCTCGGAACCGAAGTTCTCGCCCCCCAGCGCACGCCCCGACGTCCTGCCGTAGGTGAAGACCGTGCGGGTGGCGGCGATGAGGAACCAGACCGAGGCGCCGATGGCGGCGACCCGTAGCGAGATGCGCCAAGCGCGCCCGTCCACCCGATCCTGCGTGCGGCGCGAGGCGCGTTGCCCCGGCAGGGCGGGGGCGGGCAGCACGACGGCGCACAGGGTGAGGGCCCCGAGGGTGACGGCGGTGGCGATGTCCGCGAGCGAGGTAATGACGGGCAAACCCCAGCGCACGAGGACGCCGGCGTCGAGGATGGTCGTTGCTTCCGCGGCTCCGGAAAACTGCAGCGCGACGAGGAGCGCCACGAAAGTTGCCGCACCGGCGACCGCGACGAGGCCGATGGAACGAGCCCGGGCGGTGCGCGGCGCTGAGGGGTGAGCCGTCACCCTCCTAGGGTATGCCTTGTGGAGGCCGATTCTCATTGCGCCCCAAGGTCCGTAGGCTGACCGGTGGCATACTG
>DATGSB010000208.1:0-2669 GCA_035303045.1 Actinomycetaceae bacterium
CTCGTCGCCGAGCTGCTTGCCGACCCGAAGGAGCGCGCCGAGCACGTCATGCTCGTCGACCTGTCGCGCGACGACCTCAACGAGGTCTGCCTGCCCGAGACCGTCGCGGTGCGGGACTTCATGTCGGTGAAGCGCTACAGCCACATCAGCCATATCTGCTCCACCGTGACGGGCCGGCTGCGCCCGGGGGCCACGGCGCTGGATTGCCTCGGCGCCACCTTCCCGGCAGGCACCCTGTCGGGGGCGCCCAAAGCGCGGTCCATCGCGCTCATCGACGAACTCGAGCCTGCCCGGCGGGGGATCTACGGAGGAACGGTGGGGTACTTCGACTTCGCCGGGAACACCGACATGGCCATCGCCATCCGCACCGCATGCATTCGTCGTGGCGTGGCGAGCGTGCAGGCGGGGGCCGGCATCGTGGCGGATTCCGTGCCCGCCACCGAGCACCTCGAAACCCGGAACAAGGCAGCCGCCGCCGTGCGCGCCATCCAGGTTGCCGCCGGCACCACGGCGATCAACGGATCGGCGCAGTGAGCCCCGACGCAGCGACCCCCGATGTCGTGAACCCCGCACCGGCGGCGGCCCGCGGGCGATGGACGCGGGGGCGGGCAGTGACAGCCTCGCTCCTCTTAGGAGCGGGCTGGTTGATCACCGGCGCGCTGCCGTGGCTGAGCGCTGAGGTCCCCACCGTCATCGCCGAAACGCAGTTGGACGTCTCGGGCGCCGACGCGCTGCCCGTGGTGAGCGCCGCCGCGCTCGTGACGGCCGCGGCCGGCATCGCCCTCGCCATCGCCGGGCCCGTCGTGCGGCGACTCGTGGCCCTGGTGCACCTGGCGACGGCGGGGCTCGCCGCGGTGGCGATCCTCAACCTGCTCGCCGACCCCGCGCCCGCGGTGCAGCGAGCGGCGGCGGAGGTCACCGGAGTGCGCGAACTCGGCGGGCCCATCGAGGTGGCCGCCGGCCCCTATATTGCTCTGGCGCTGGCGGTTCTCGTGGCCGCGCATGGCGTTGTCGTGCTCTTCGGGCGCGCGTGGCAGGCCTCGGCCCGGCGTTTCGAGCGAGATGAGCCTCACACCTCTGCGGCGCCGAGCTCCGATCGGACTCGGGCAATGGACGATTGGGACGCGCTGGGCCGTGGTGAGGACCCCAGTGCCCTCGAGGATCGGTAGGCTATGACGTGATGCGTACTGCCCCGAAAGGAAGCCCGATGTCGACGGATCCCACCAGCTACGAACTGCCGCCCGCCGTCCCGTTCGCCAATGAGGGAAAGACAGTGGCGGGGTGGACCCTCACGTGGGGGGTGGCGCTCGGCGTGCTGGTGTTCGGCATCGGAATGGTGATGTGGGAGGCATGGGTACTCATCACCGGGGGCGCCATCGTTCTTGTCGCCCTCATCGCCTCCCAGGTGCTGCGAGCGATGGGGTTCGGGCAGCGGTCTCGCCCGCGGGGCAAGGTCGACGGCGACGGCGACTGGTACGCCTAGCCCGCCCGCGCAGGCCGTTCGCGCCGGCTCCTAGCCGGTAGGCGGACGACTGGCGAGTACGCCCCGCTGTGACCCTTACCATGGGCGTCACGGACTGGAGGGAGACCGGTGGCTACTGCCTTAGACACAATCATCGCGGGGGTTCGCGAAGACCTCGCCGTGCGCCAGTCGCGCGTGACGCTCGAGGACCTGAAGGAGCGAGCTCAGCGTCAGCCCGGCGCCAAGGACGGGGTTTCGGCGCTGCGCGGAGGGCCCGACGCCGTCACGATCATCGCCGAGGTCAAGCGAAGCAGCCCGAGCAAGGGCGCGCTGGCGGACATCCCCGACCCGGCCCGACTCGCCCAGGAATACGAGGCGGGCGGCGCCAGCGCCGTCAGTGTTCTCACTGAAGAACGCCGCTTCGGTGGCTCGCTCGCGGACTTCGATGCCGTGCGCGCCACGGTCGACATTCCGCTGCTGCGCAAGGACTTCATCGTCACGCCGTACCAGGTGTGGGAGGCGCGGGCGCACGGAGCGGACCTCGTGCTCCTCATCGTCGCGGCGCTGGAGCAGACCGTGCTCACCTCGCTCATCGAACGTATCCACTCCCTGGGCATGACTGCGCTCGTCGAGGCCCACGACCGGGAAGAAGCACAGCGGGCCGTTGACGCCGGCGGACGGGTCATCGGGGTCAATGCGCGCAACCTCCGTACCCTGGAAGTCGACCGCTCGACCTTTGCTCGCGTCGTCGACGTCCTGCCCAACGACGTGGTCAAGGTCGCCGAATCCGGCGTGCGGGGCCCCCACGATGTTCTCGACTACGCCCGAGCAGGCGCCGACGTCGTGCTCGTCGGGGAGGCCCTGGTCACCCAGGGCAAGCCACGTGAAGCGGTGGCGGACATGGTCGCGGCCGGGACCCACCCCTCGGTGCGGTCGGTGCGCCCGTGAAGCTCGCCGACGTCGAGGGGCCGTACTTCGGTGAATTCGGCGGGCGCTTCGTGCCCGAGGCGCTCATCGCAGCGCTGGACGACCTCACCGAGGGCTGGCAGAAGCTGCGGGAGGATCCCGGCTTCCACGCCGAGATGGCCGAGCTGCACCGCACCTACACCGGACGACCCAGCATCATCACCGAGGTTCCCCGGTTCGCCGAGCACGCGGGCGGGGCCCGGGTCATCCTCAAACGCGAAGACCTCAATCACACCGGCTC
>DATGSB010000209.1:0-5755 GCA_035303045.1 Actinomycetaceae bacterium
AGGTGCTCATCTGCTCCGGCGACCGTGACACCTTCCAGCTCGTCACCGACGACGTCACCGTGCTGTACCCCGTGCGCGGGGTGTCCACGTTGGAGCGGATGACGCCGCAGGCAATCATCGACAAGTACGGCGTGGCTCCCGAGCATTACAGCGACATCGCGGCGCTGGTGGGGGAGACGAGCGACAACCTGCCGGGAGTGCCTGGGGTCGGCCCGAAGACGGCGGCCAAGTGGGTCCGCACCTACGGCGACCTCGAGGCGATCATCGCCCGCGCGGACGAGATCGGCGGTAAGGCCGGCCAATCGCTGCGCGATCACATCGCCCAGGTCGCGCTCAATCGCCGTCTCAACCAGCTTCGCGACGACCTCGCACTCGAGCTTGGGGTGGCGGACCTCGAGCGCGTCACCGTCGACCGCGAGGCGGTGCACGGCGTCTTCGACGCCCTGGAGTTCACCGTGCTACGCGATCGGCTCTTCGCCATGCTTCCCGGCTCAGCCGATGGCGAGGCCGAGGAATCGAGTTTCGAGGTCACGGTGGAGGCGCTGCAGCCGGGCACCCTCGCGCGGTGGCTCGCCGATCGCCGTCAGCATCTCATCGGCATCGACGTCAGCGGCAGCTCCACCCCCAGCGATGGCGATGCGTGGGCGGTGGCCCTGGCAGCCGAGGACGGCAGCCTGAGCATCGACTTGACGACGCTCGATCAGCTCGACGAGGCCGCCCTGGCGCAGTGGCTGGCTGATCCCACCGCCCCCAAAGCCCTGCACGGCGCGAAGGCGGCGGCCCACTCCCTCCGAGGCCGCGGCCTGCAGCTTGCTGGGGTGACCTTCGATACCCAGATCGCGGCCTACCTGTGCCGCCCCGATCAGCGCAAGTACGAGCTCGACGACCTCACGCTCAGATACCTGCGCAAGGAGTTGGGCACGGCCGGGGACACCGACCAGGGGATGCTCGTGCTCGACGACGAGGTCGCTGGGCGCGAGGCCGGGGAACGCGCCGCGGCGGTTCGCGCGCTGGCCGACGTGCTGGGCGAGGAGCTGGCGGACCGCGGCGCGGGCCACCTCCTCGGGGACGTCGAGCTGCCCGTGCTCGAGGTGCTCACCGAGATGGAGCACGTGGGCATCGCGGCTGACGAGCCTTACTTCCAGGAACTCGTCACGCGCTTCGATGCCGCTGTGACCCAGGCGGCGACGAGCGCGTACGACGTCATCGGGCACGAGGTCAATCTCTCCTCACCCAAACAGCTCCAAGAGGTCCTGTTCGTGGAGCTCGAGATGCCGAAGACGAAGCGGACCAAGACGGGCTGGACAACCGACGCCGAGGCGTTGGCGGACCTGTATGCGAAGACGGAGCACCCCTTCCTCGCCCACCTGCTCGCCCACCGCGACGCCATCCGGCTGCGGCAGACCGTGGAGGGCTTGCTGCGCACCGTCGCCCCGGGCGGCCGCATCCACACGACGTTCCACCAGACGATCGCGGCGACGGGCCGGCTGAGCTCAACGGATCCGAATCTGCAGAACATTCCGGTACGCACCGCCGAGGGGCAACGGATTCGGCGTGGCTTCGTCGTCGGCGAGGGATACGACGAGCTCATGACCGCGGACTACTCGCAGATCGAAATGCGGATCATGGCGCACCTGTCCGGGGATGCCGACCTCATCGCTGCCTTCCACACCGGTGAGGACCTCCACTCCTACGTGGGATCGCGCGTCTTCGACGTCGCCACCAGCGAGGTCACCCCGGAGATGCGCTCGAAGATCAAGGCGATGAGCTACGGCCTGGCCTACGGGCTCTCCGCCTACGGGTTGTCCCGCCAACTCGCCATCGATGTCGCGGAGGCCCGGGCGCTCATGGAGGACTACTTCAGCCGCTTCGGCGCCGTTCGCGACTACCTCTCCGGCGTCGTGGACGAGGCACGCCAGCGCGGCTACACCGAGACGATCATGGGTCGGCGGCGCTACCTGCCGGATCTCACCAGCGACAATCGCCAGCGTCGCGACATGGCCGAGCGCATGGCGCTCAACGCGCCGATCCAGGGCAGTGCCGCCGACATCATCAAGGTGGCGATGGTCCGGGTCGCGCGCGCGTTGGAGGCGGCCGGCCTCACCTCGCGCCTGCTGCTGCAGGTGCATGACGAGTTGGTGCTCGAAGTCACCGCCGCGGAGCGCGAGCAGGTCGAGGCATTGGTGCGGGAGCACATGGCGGGCGCCGCCGAACTGTCGGTGCCACTCGATGTGTCGGTCGGCACGGGCCGCTCGTGGCACGACGCCGCGCACTGAGCCGAGCAGCGTCGGTGCCGGGCGCGCCCCTTTAGGCGGGCCGGCGGCAGCTGAAGATTGCGCTTCCGGGGAGATATTGGCCGCGGTGGGGCCCCCAGCCGCCCCACACCTCCGTGTTACCGGGCTGCCACTCGGGCTCGAGCACGCCGGCGACGTGGAGTCCCGCCCCGGTGATGCCCGCGACGTGGTCGGCCAGCGTGTGGTGGTATTCCGCGTACTGGACCTCCCCGCCGCGACCCAGCTCGGCGTAGGGGCGCCGGTCGAAGTAGGAGCGCGTGATGGTCATCCCCGTGGGGCCGGGGTCGTCGGGAAACATCCACCGTGCCGGGTGCACGACCGCGAAGACCCACCGCCCCCCGGGGCGCAGCACCCGCGCGACCTCGGCGTGGATCGATTGCGGGTCAGCAACGAAGGGGATCGCCCCGAAGGCGGTGAACACCACGTCGAATGACGCATCCGCCAGCGGAAGGTCGCGGGCGTCGGCGACGACCGCGGGCACCCGTGTGCCCAGCCGGGCATCGATCCGGGCTGATTGGCGCACCATTCCTTCGGCGATGTCGGTGGCCAGCACGCGTGCGCCGCGAGCCCGCAGCCACCGCGAACATTGCCCGGCGCCCGCCCCGATCTCGAGCACGTCGGCTCCCGCGATGTCGCCCAAGAGCTGGGCTTCCGCCTCCCGAAGCCCCTCCGGGCACCAGCGAAAGTCCGCGTCGCCCAGGAACTCCCCGTGGTCGGCGTGGTAGTCATCGGCGTTGTCGTGCCACCACCGACGGTTTCCGCGCGCCGCCGCCTCGGCGTCGACCGTCCAATAGCCTGCCCGCGCGATTTCCACGGCCCCGCCTCCCGTCGTTCTAGCCCCGGAGAGCCGGGGCCCATCACAATGGTGACCTACCCGTCATTCACCGAGGTGGCGAGCGGTTGTCTGGTGTCCATCGAGGCGACTAGCATGGGCTGCGGTGTCATACGCGCAAGGCAGTGCCGATTTTCGACCGGAGACTATTCTCCGGTCTTTCGCCGTGCCCGAACGTCTGCGCCATTCCTGTCCGAACTACACCCTGTCCACATCGGAGTCCGTAACTCTATGACAACCACTACGCCCACTCAGCCGAGCGCCCCGCAGGTCGCCGTCAACGACATCGGCTCGGCCGAGGAGCTCCTCGCAGCGATCGACGAGACCATCAAGTACTTCAACGATGGTGACATCGTCGAGGGCACCGTCGTCAAGGTCGACCGGGACGAGGTTCTCCTCGACATCGGTTACAAGACCGAGGGCGTCATTCTCTCCCGCGAGCTTTCCATCAAGCACGACGTCGACCCCGACGAAGTCGTCGCCGTCGGCGACCAGATCGAAGCACTCGTGCTGCAGAAGGAAGACAAGGAAGGCCGCCTGCTGCTCTCCAAGAAGCGCGCCCAGTACGAGCGCGCCTGGGGCACGATCGAAAAGATCAAGGAAGAGGACGGCGTCGTCACCGGCACGGTCATCGAGGTTGTCAAGGGCGGCCTCATTCTCGATATCGGCCTGCGCGGCTTCCTGCCGGCGTCCCTTGTGGAGATGCGCCGCGTGCGCGACCTGCAGCCTTACGTCGGCCAGGAGCTCGAGGCCAAGATCATCGAGCTCGACAAGAACCGCAACAACGTCGTGCTGTCCCGCCGCGCCTGGCTGGAGCAGACCCAGTCCGAGGTGCGCTCCACCTTCCTGCAGACGCTGGCCAAGGGCCAGGTCCGCACCGGCGTCGTCTCCTCGATCGTCAACTTCGGCGCCTTCGTCGACCTCGGCGGAGTCGACGGCCTCGTGCACGTCTCCGAGCTTTCCTGGAAGCACATCGACCACCCCAACGAGATCGTCGAGGTCGGCCAGGAAGTCACCGTCGAGGTGCTCGACGTCGACATGGACCGCGAGCGGGTCTCGCTGTCGCTGAAGGCCACGCAGGAGGACCCGTGGCAGGCCTTCGCACGCACCCACGCCATCGGCCAGGTCGTGCCCGGCAAGGTCACCAAGCTCGTGCCCTTCGGTGCATTCGTGCGTGTCGAGGACGGCATCGAGGGCCTCGTGCACATCTCGGAGCTGGCGCAGCGCCACGTCGAGGTACCCGAGCAGGTCGCAAAGGTGGGCGACGAGGTGTTCGTCAAGGTCATCGACATCGACCTCGAGCGCCGTCGTATCTCGCTGTCGCTCAAGCAGGCCAACGAGGGCGTCGACCCCAACAGCGACGACTTCGATCCGTCGCTGTACGGCATGGCCACCGAGTACGACGAACAGGGCAACTACAAGTACCCCGAGGGCTTCGACCCCGAGAGCAACGAGTGGCTCGAGGGCTACGAGGCTCAGCGGGAGGCTTGGGAGGCCCAGTACGCCGAGGCCCACGCGCGCTGGGAGGCCCACAAGAAGCAGGTCGCCGCGGCGATCGAGGCAGAAGCCGAAGCCGTCGACGAGGCTCCGCAGCAGGCCGCACCGTCGAGCTACACCTCGGCTCCGGCCGACGTCGGTGGCACCCTCGCCTCCGACGAGGCTCTCGCCGCCCTGCGCGAGAAGCTGACCGGCAACTAGCCCGTCACGAACGCAACGCTGAGGCCCGTCACCGTGTGGTGGCGGGCCTCAGCTATTGGTGATCTACGCCCTCGCCCGGACGATCCTAGGTAGGTTAGGCTAACCTTATGGCTGAATCTGGGACCGCTGTTGTCACGTTGGTACACGAACGGGTGCGACACCCGCTGAAGGCGCGAGAACTTCGGGTCACCGCAGTCACCGATCTCACGCCCCGGATGCGGCGGGTGACCGTCACGGGTGACCTCGACGACTTCTCCAGCCCGGGCCCCGGGGACCACATCAAGCTGTTCTTCCCCAACCCCGACACCGGCGAACACAATGCCCCGACCATGGGACCCGACGGGGTCGTCCCGGCCACCGGTGAAGTGTTCCGCCGCGACTACACGCCGTTGCCGCGTCCCGACGGGCAGCTCGACATCGACATCTTCCGCCACCCCAACGACGGGCCGGCGGCCCGCTGGGCCGAACAGGTAGAGGTGGGCCAGCGCCTCGTGAGTTCCGGCCCCCGAGGATCGAGGCTGCTTCCTACGGAGGCGCAGTGGTTCGTCATCGGCGGCGACGAAACCGCGCTGCCGGCCATGTCGCGCATCCTGGATGCCATCGGCCCCGACGCGCGGGCAACCGTCCTCGTCGAGGTGACGGACGCCGAGGATGAGGGCTACCCGCTGCCGGGCAACCACGACGTGCGCTGGCTCCACCGTGGCGCCCAGCCCGCCACGCGTTCCCTCCTGGAGGAGGCGGTGCGCGGGCTCACCCTGCCCGACGGGCCGGGCCTGCTGTGGTTCAGCGGCGAGGCCGACTCGCTGCGCCCGGTGCGCCGCTACCTGCGACGCGAACTGCAGCTCGACCCCAGCTGGGTGGCCGTGGACGGCTACTGGAAGCGCGGCGTCGCCGAGCACGACCACCACGCCCCGGTCGACCCCGAGGATCC
>DATGSB010000210.1:0-2249 GCA_035303045.1 Actinomycetaceae bacterium
GGAGATGAAGACGCCGGGGAGATCGATATCCTCAGGCGCCAGCTCGCCGACGTCGAGGATCTCCTCGACCTCGATGATCGCCACGCGGGCGGCCTTGGCGAAGCTGTCGTTGAAGTTGCGTGAGCCGCCGCGGAACTGCACGTTGCCGAACCGGTCGGCGCGGTAGCCGCGCAGGATCGCGTAATCGGTCGTGATGGCGCGCTCCAGAATGTGGGGCTTGCCATCGAAGTAGCGCACGTCCTTGCCCTCGGCCACCGCCGTGCCCGCGCCCACCTCGGTGTAGAAGCCGGCGATGCCGGCGCCACCGGCACGCATCCGCTCGACGAGGATGCCCTGGGGCACGACCTCGAAGGTCAGCTTGCCTGCCACGATCTGTTCTTCGGCGATCGTGGGCGGCCCGGGCCGCGACGAGAACGAGGCGACAAGGTTGGAGATCTGTTCGTTCTCAGCCAGCAGCTGCGCCGTCTCCGCTCCCTGTGACCCCAGCCCGTTGCAGTACACGGTGAGGTCGGTGGCCCCCTGGTCGCGCAACGCGACCACGAGGCTCGAGGGGAAGCGGTGGGAGAGCCCAAAGCCGGCGATCGCGACCGAAGCGCCGTTCGGGATGTCCGCTACCGCCGCCGCGGGTGAGTCGTAAACCTTGTCGATCATGAAGTCGTGCTCCGTGTTGGGATGAGTGGTGTGGTTGGGTTCGAAACTACTTCTTGTCGGCGTCGCGGTGCTGCTGCGATCCGGCAGCGCCGGAGTTGCGCATGGCGAAACCGCCGCCGTCGACCGCGATGACCTGCCCGGAGATCCAGCGCGCCTGATCGGTGGAGAGGAAGTACATCGCGGAGGCGATGTCCCACGGTGAGCCCTCTGTTTGCAGCGCGACGTTCTTGCGGCGAACCTCGCGCATCTCTTCGGTCATGCCGCGAGCCGCGAAGGCGCCCCAGATCATGCCGACCCGCACGCAGTTGACCCGGATGCCCTGCGGGGCGAGCGAGGAGGCCGCGCCGATCGAGAGCTTCTCCAGCCCCGTCTTGGCCACGCCGTAGGCCATGGCGGGTCCGCGGCCCTCGGCGGCACTCGAGGAGACGGTGACGATCGAGCCGCCGCGCGACATGTGGCGCGAGCCGTGCTTGATGAGCAGCATCGCCTGGGTGAGGTTGACGTCGATCGCCCGGTACCACTCTTCGAGGGTGGTCTCGACGATGGGGCTGATGCCGCCGCCGCCGATCGTCGTGGCCAGGACGTCGATGTGGCCGAAGCGCTCGGCCACCGCGTCGAGGGCGGAGCTCACCGAATCCTCGTTGGTGACGTCGACGTCGAAGGCCTGCGCCTCGACGCCGAGCCCCTGGACCGCCTCGACGGTGCGCTGGGCGGCCTCGGCGTCGCGGTCGAGCACCGCGATGTTCGCCCCGCTCTTGGCGTACAGCCAGGCGGCGCCGAAGCCCACGTTTCCGAGCGGCCCGCTGAGGCCGCCGCCGGCGACGACCGCAACTTTGCCCTCAAGCCACTTGGGGCCTCCGGAGGCGATCTGGTCGTCGACGGGCAGGGTCCATTGAGCATCCGTGGTCATGTACAAAACTCCTTAGTGGCTACGTTGCCGATGCTGGTGCAGCGGGGAATCAGGGAATGGGAAAGGCGCGTCCGGACCAGGTGGAGAACACCCGGACGATCGTCGACATGGCGGCGTTGCGTGAGCCGGCGACGATGATCGGCAGGCTCGCCGGCGACGCGTCGGCGAAGACCGGGTGGAAGTGGTCGGGATCGAAGGGGCCGTCCGGTAGGTGGCTGAGGGACTTGCCGACGTCGGCCAACTGAGCCTCCGTCTTGCCGCAGCGCTCGACCAGCCATTCGCGGACGTCCTGCTTGGACATGCCGGCCTCGGCGAACACCCGGGCGTGATCGGGGTTCATGATGATCCCGACCGTGGAGTTGCGGAAGATCCACGGACCCGACCGGGAGATGCTGTCCGCGAAGTCGCGCAGCACCTGCTCGTGGTTGTCGAAGTGGCGGTTGTCGAGGAACTCGCTCGTGCGCACGAGAGTGGTGCTCACCGCGTTCTCCCCGGCGGGCACCCCGCCGTCGACCGAGAGCGGCTCCCACGGGCTGTTCTCCTCATCCTCGCCGATGAGCATCGTCCAGCGCCCCGGGATGCCCTGGGTGGCCTGCTCCAGGGCGTGGGGGAGCACCCCGAAGCTATTGCGCACGGTGAGCCCGATGGCGCGAGGGATCGTGGCGTTGGGGTGGAAGCCGGGCCCGAG
>DATGSB010000211.1:0-9373 GCA_035303045.1 Actinomycetaceae bacterium
GGCGTGGTCGGCGGCGGCGTGGTCGGTGGCGGGGTCGTGGGTGGTGGGGTCGTAGGTGGTGGGGTTGTTGGGGGCGGCGTCGTCGGGGGCGGCGTTGTCGGCGGCGGGGTCGTGACGGGTGGTGGTGCCGTCGTCGGCGGGGTGGTCGTCGGTGGTGTCGTGGCCGGTGGCGGGGACGACGAGGGATCGTCCCCGGGGCCGGGTGCGCCCGGCGACGTCGTCGCGTCGCCCGGTGTGGCGCCGCCGCCTTCCGATTCCTCCTCGGTCGCGGGGTCGGGATCCTCGCGGCCGGCGGGGTCGGTGTCGTCCTCGCGCTGCTCGGCGTCGGTCGGGTCGGGCTCTGGTGGCCCGTCGGCCACGGGATCAGCGGGGTCGGGGTCGAGCTCTGCGCCGGGGGCGGGATTCTCGGATGTGGCCGGCGTGTCCGGCGCGGTGGTCCTCGATTCATCGCGGTCGGGCGCGATCGTCGCCTCTCCGGTGCTGGGCGGCGGGGTTGTCCCCTCCGGAGTCGGCCTGTCGGGTGTACCGCTGGGCAGCGGGCCGCTGCCCCCTGCCGGACTGGCGCCAGGGCCTCCCGCGCCGCCGGGGCGGGCGGGGGTGGGCCGGTGGATGTCGTGCTCGGGCACCTGGGTGGCGGAGAGGTCGACCATCGACGTGCTGCCATCGGCCTGGACGACGACGATCCGCCCCTCGTTGGGGCTGCGGACCACGAGCCGGCCCTCATCGACGACGAGGGAGGCGTCGGCCCCGCCGGGCACGAGGATGTCCTCCGCGGCGCGGCTGCCGTCACGGTCCAACACGATGACCCGGCCCTGGCCGTGGCAGGGAACGTACACCCGGCCGGCGTGGACGGCCGGCACGTCGGGCCGGTCGCAGCCGATGTCCCTCACCGCGACGGTCAGGGCCTGCCGGTCGGCGAGCAGCACCACGCTGCCCTCCTCGGGCACGGACACCGGAACCAGGTCAGCCGGGGAACGCTCGGCCGGCTTGATCTGGCCGACGAGCCCGGGAACGGACGCGGCGAGATCCCGGCCTGCCCCCACCTGCACGATGACCCCGCCGTCCGGGCCGGCGACCGTGACCCCGGCGGCGTGCGGGATGAGGCGGCTGGCGCGGCCGGCGCCGTCGACGGGTCGTTCGGTGTCCAGGGCCCACGTGCGGGAGGTGGGATTGAAGGTGATGGAGCGCAGCATGCCGTCGGTGCTGAGGAGCCATGCCTCGCCCGCGTCGTCCATGACGGCGTCGGCGAGCGCGTCCGTGCGGTAAGGGCGGCCGCGGTCGGCCAGCGTCAGGGGGTCCACGGCGCGGATGGTTCCCGGGTCGAGGGTGGCCAGCGCCACCTGGCCGCCGCCGAGCAGCACCTTCGTCTCCCCTTCGC
This sequence comes from Actinomycetaceae bacterium, assembly GCA_035303045.1. GTDB lineage: Bacteria > Actinomycetota > Actinomycetes > Actinomycetales > Actinomycetaceae > DATGSB01. The sequence continues at coordinate 1,379 of DATGSB010000211.1, forward strand.
CCATGCCCCGGGAGCCGGAGGCGATGAGGCTGGCGAGGTCGATTGCCGTGACGGCGCCGGAATTGGCGTCGGTCACGAGGAGGTGGCCGTCGCGCTGCGAGATCTCCAGCTCGCTGCCTTCGTCGCCGACGATGAGTCGGCGTTCGGGCTGGCCGGTGGCGGGGTTGATCTGCACGATGCGGCCCTCGCCGTCGGGCAGCCAGGTCTGGCCGTCCGACATGTCGATGATCGTGGCCGCTACGCCGTTTCCGACGAGGGCGCCGACAACGAGCACGGCTCCTGCGGCGGCTACTCCGGCTTCGACGAAGCCTCGGTCGCCCGAAAGCTTGCGCCGCAGCCGGTGCCACCGGCGCGCAATCCGATCCTTCATTTCTTCTCCTCGCCCGTGCTCGGGGAGACTACCTGGACAACGCGGCCAATTCCGCCACTCACGAGCAGGCCCCGGCCCTGACCCGTCAGCGGTTCGTGGCTGGCCATCGGGACTTGGGCGCCCACGATTGTGCCGTCGGCCATCTCCGGCCCGAGCAGGATGGCCCGTCGGGCCCTGCGCACAACGCTGATCAGGCCCGGAATGTGCTGGCGCGAGCGCGCCTCGTCCGGGTCGGTGGCGGCGACGACGGCGAGGCCGGCGGAGCTGTGGGACACGAGCTCACTCAAGGCCTCCAGGGCTTGGCGTTCCTCGCCATTGGCCTCCCACGCGCGCTCCCATTCGTGCACGTCATCGATGAGCAGCAGGTGCCAGTGCGCGGCGCCCTCGGCCACGCCGCCCTCGCTGATCGTGCCCGCCAGCTCGGTAGCTGCCGCGGGGGCGGTGACCACGGCGTCGACGGCGCCGGGAGCCACCTGCGCGACCTCGTCGGCCTTGGGCCCTATCAGCGTGATCTGCCGCGGTGGGGTGGTCGAGCGTCGGGCGAGCTGGGCGAGGCCCAGGAGCGCGCTCGTGCGCCCGGATCGCGACCGACCGGTCACCAGCAGGGGTGCTTCGGTGAGCGCGAGGGACACGGGGGCGACGAGATCTTCCTCGACGCCGATGACCATCTCGTCGCGTTGAGGGGCTGGCAGGAGGTGCTGGGGAAGGTGGGTGTGGAAGGCGGGCACGGGCACCCGCGGCTGCTCGGCGTAGACGTCGGCCACCGCGGTCGCCAGGGCCGCGAGACGTTCGGACTGGGCCGGGGTACCTGCCCCGCCGACGGTGGCGATCTGCACCTCATCGGAGCCGACCAGCCCGCGCCCCGCCGGGCTGTCGGCATCGAGCACGTCGCCGGGCACCCCGAGCATGGCGTAGTCGTCGGCCACCGACATGCGCAGCACGAGGCGCTGACCGAAGCTGGCTTGGAGCTGGCTGGGCAGCCCCGTGCGCTGCGGGCTCGTGGCGGTGACGTGGACCCCGCAACGGCGACCCTCCTGCAGGATCGTCACGAGCTGGTCGACGTGCTGGCGACGGTGCGAGCCTCCGCCGTCGAGGCATTCCATGACGGCGGGCAGGTTGTCGATGAGGAGGTGGATGCGCCGCATGGGCTCCCCGCCGCCGGCCATCGAGGCGATGTCGGCGGCGCCGGCGGCCGCGAGGGCCGCATTGCGGTGCTCCACGGTGCGGTGGAGCATCCGGATGAGTCGCAGCATGCGAGCGACGTCCTGCACCGTGACGACCGCACCCACGGACGGCAGTTGCTGGATCACCGACAGCCCCCCGCCGGCGGCGTCGATGCCGTACACGCACGGCGGGGCGGGCTCAGCGGCGCCGGTGATCGCCGCGGCGGCGGTGCGCAGCAATTCGGTCTTGCCGGCACCGGTGGCACCGAACACGAGCAGGTGGCCGGCGCGGGCGTAGTCGACGAGCCAGGGCACCTGCTCCTGGCGCGCGGGGCGGTCGACGACACCCAGCAGCGCTTGGCCGGGCCCCTGCTCTGCGCGTAGGACGTCGCTGGCGCCGCCGGCGACGAGCGCCTCGTCCGCCGCGTCCGTCCCCAGGGCGAAGGCGCCGGGCGCCGTGCGGGCAAGGGGGATCTCCGGGGCCATGGAGGGGATCCACGGCTTCTTCGGTGCGGGCATGCCCGAGCGGAGGAAGGCGGTTGTCGTCGTGGTCACGATGCGTTCGAGGTCGGTGAGTTCATGAACTTCGACGGCCTCGTGTGATCCGCCGGAGCCTGGGGCGGGGAGCGAACGGGCGGTGAAGGGGCTGACGCGCACCCGTGCGGATTCCTCCCGGCGCTCCTCCCGCGCCCCCACCCACGCCACCTGCACCAGTTCGCGGGTGCCGTGACCGGTGCGGCGCAGGTAGGCGCGCCCGGGGGTGCGCCGGGAGATGGTGGCCGCATCGGGGGCGTCGATGACGTCGATGGAGTCCTCGGTGGAGGCGACCCGCAGGGCGATGCGCAGGTCGGTGTTGGCCTTGATCTGTGGCGTGACGACGCCGGCGGGACGCTGGGTGGCGAGCAGCATGTGCATTCCGAGGGAACGGCCCCGCTGGGCGATGGAGACCATGCCGTCGATGAATTCGGGGACCTCGGCCAGCAGGGCGGCGAACTCGTCGACACAGATGAGCATGCTCGGTGGCGCCACCTCGGGGTGAGACGCCTCGAGCGCAAGCAGGTCCTTCGCGCCGTAGCGGTCGAGTAGCCGCTCGCGCCAGCTCAGCTCGGCGTGCATCGAGATGAGCGCCCGCTGGACGAGGGCGGGGCTGAGGTCGGTGATGTAGCCGACGGTGTGGGGAAGTTGCGCACACTCCCGGAAGGCGGCACCGCCCTTGTAGTCGACGAGCAGGAAGTTCATCCGCGACGGTGGGTTGTTGAGCGCCAGGGAGCAGATGAGGGACTGCAGCAGCTCGCTTTTTCCGGCGCCCGTCGTCCCGGCCACCAGACCGTGTGGCCCGTCCTCCCGCAGGTCGATGGTGACGACGCCCTCGGCGCCCTCCCCGATCTGGGCGCGGAGCCCTCGAGCCGCGCTCCACCGCGCCAGCACCGCCTCCACGTCATCGGCGTCGGCCAGGTCGGGGTTGAGCCCCGGCAGCCGCACCTGCTGCGGAACGAGCGCTGCGGCGGCGACCGTGGCCGCCTCGTCGTGGTAGCCGCTGAGGGACCGCGCGGCGCGCCACGTGGTCGCAAGGTCGAGCTGGTCCGCGCGGGTCAGCTCGGCCACGCCGCCGCGGTCGCGCGTGTTGATCGTGCGGGTGCGAAGGTCGATGGCCATGCCGGTAGCGGCCGGAACTTCGGTGAGCTCGCGTCCCAGCCAGAGCAGTCGCAGCCGGCGCTCGTCGTCCGCTGCGAGCGCCGCAACCTGCTCGACGAGGCGGCGGGGCACTCCCGCTCGCGAGTCGATGAGGCACACCGTGTGGCCGTCGGGGCGCTCAGTGGTGGCCAGTTCCTGCAGCAGCTCCTGGGATTCCCCGGGCCCGACGGCGACGCTGGGCCGGGTGCCGGGGCGCGGAGCCGCGTGGGGCAGCCACCGCAGCCAGGTCTCGATGTGGCCGTGTTGCTGCCCGAGCGCGGCTGTGAGGGCGACGTCGTTGGGCGAGTGGCTCACCGCAAGACGCAGCAGCACGGCCCGCACCCAGGCGTCGACCTCGGCGTCCTCACCCACGACCGCCACGAGGCTGTGCTCCCCCAGCGGCACGGGGACGGGCACGTCGGTGAGGACGGCGCGTTCCTTCGCCGCCTGGCTCGCCTCGGCCCGCAGGAGCCGATCGCCGGTGGTGCTGGGCTTGGCGGTCACCAGCGCCGGGCGCGGCCCGCGACCGGCGCGCACCGAGAGGAAGTCCGTATCGGCCGGCTGCCGGACCCACAGGCGGGGGTGGCGCGACGTCGCGCGGGAGACGACGACGTCGAGGTCGGGTTCGTCGTCCTCGGCCTGCTCGCGTTGGATCGCCGCGGCGTCGTCGACGGCTTGCAGGACGGCGGCCGCGTCGGCGCGCCACACCCTGACCTCTGCCGCGTGTTCCTTGCGGGCCTGCCTCTTTTGGACGATGTGGTTGGTGAGCAGCATGAGGGGGAAGCCGAGCATGAACACCAGCGACACGGGGCTGCGTGACCACATGAACATCACCCCGCCCATGAGCGCGGGCATGAGCATCATCGGCCACGGGAACGGGATGTGTCGGATCGATCCGGGCGCCGCCGGTAGCTCCAATTCGGCCGCTTCGAGAGCGGGGCCGAAGCGTGGGGAGCGCAGCACCCCGCGCGCGACGGAGCCGGCGGCCGCGTCGCCTTCGTGCAACACCAGGGTGGTGTCGCCCACCTGGATGGGCTCGCCCCATTCCACGGCGGTGGCCGTCGCCACCGGCCGGCCCGCCACCCGCGTGCCATGGGCGGAGCCGGAGTCGCTCACGAGGGGGGAGGCGCCCAAGACGACGCGGGCGTGGCGGCGGCTGATGAGGCGGTCGGTGAGGCGCACGGTGGTGCCCCTGCCGCGCCCGATTGTCGCTTCGTCGCCCATGATCGGGACCCGCATTCCGGCGTCCGGGCCGCTGATGACGACGGCGACCGCGCGGGGGCGGGCATTGGTGGCCTGGGAGGGCCGAGCGAGCCAGTCGCTGCCCACCGAGCTGACGTGGAGGACGTCCCCGTCGCGCAGCGGGGTGTCCGCGAGGCGGTGGTCGGCGGGCCACGGGCGCCCGTCGGTGGTGGGGGCGAGCAGCAGCTGGGACGTCCCCCCGGTGAGGTGCCGTCCGAGTCCGGCAGCGAGGTCGGCGACCGATCCCTCGGATTCAGCGGCGACGATGACGTCGACCGGGCCGAGGTCGCTGTCCTTGCTCGGGTGGATGCTCAGTCGCCACATGCCAATCGTCTCTCTTTCGCCGCTGTTGGAGATGACGTTATGCGGGTCCGCCCGCTAGGACGACACCCGTCGGGGTGGAAGTTTCCGCTTTACCGCCGCGTTGCCGGCCGGGGCCCGTGGGCTGCGACAATGCGGGTATGCGTAAAAATCTCCTCGGTGGGCCCGATCCCACCCTGTTGCCCGAGGACCACCCGGACATGGTCGCCCGCGAGCTACTCGCCGGGGGCCGCGGCCCCCGCGAACTCGCGGAGGAACTTCCGGCCTCCAGCCTGCTGTGGGCGATGCTGTCCGAAGAGGCCCTGGCCGCCGGTGAGGCCGTGGCGGCATACGCCTACGCCCGCACCGGTTACCACCGGGGGCTCGACGCGCTGCGCGGCGCGGGCTGGCGCGGCCACGGGCCGATCCCGGCCGATCACGTGCCCAACCAGGGATTCCTGGCGGCGCTGACGGCGTTGGCCGATGCCGCCGAGGCGATCGGTGAGGACGACGAGGCGCAGCGGTGCCGCACGTTCCACGACGAGGCCACCGCAGCCGAGTAGCGCCTCGCCGGGGCCAGACATAGCGAAGCGACGGTGGGGGCCGGCCGTGAAGCCGACCCCCACCGTCGCGTGAGTGGTGCCGCTGAATGCGCGAAGCCGTTAGCTGGAGGCGCGCTCCTGGTCCTCGGCCTGCTGGCTGAGGATCTGGGCGTTCTCCTGCAAGGCCCGCACGACGTTCTGCAGGGCGGGCACGTACTGACCGCTCCAGTCGCCGCGGAACCGCTGGGCATCCGGCCCGAACCACGGCGTGGATTCGAGCTGCTGGGTCAGTCGAGCGGTAAGCTGGTTGATCGTGTCGGCATCGCCGTTCATCACCCGCACCAGGTCGCGTGCGGCGTTGATGTCCATGCCGTAAAGGGTTCCAGTGCTCATCTCAGTGTTCCTCTCATCTGGCGGCGTATAGCCGTCGGGTTGTGTGTTGTTGGTCGTTGGTCAGGTGGGCACGTGCGGTGTGGCCCCGTGCGGGGCATTAGTCGTCGAGGTTCGCGAGGGGCTCCTCCGTTTCGATCTCGGCCGGCTCCTTGCGGCCCCGCAGGGCGCCGAGGCCGGCGGCGCCCAGGCCGGCCGCTCCCAGGGGCGCGGCCATGGCGGCCGCGTTGGGGCCCCCGCCGGTTTCGCTCAGGGTCCCCGCGAGGTCGGTCAGGCCGGGCATGTCTCCTGCGGCGCTCACCGGGGTGGCGCTCACTGCGGGATTACCGGCGGTGCCAGGGCTCGAGGCGCTGCCACCGCCCACGACTCCCCCGGTGGTCGATGGCCCGGCTTCGCTCGCGACGCCGGCCGCCCCCACCGGTGAAAGGCCGCCCGCCGAGGCGCCGGCGCCTCCCAGTGGCGAGCCGCCGAGGGACGCGCCGCCCGCGGCATTCCCGCCCGGTGGGCCGCTGGTAACTGCGCCACCGCCGCCCAGGGCGGCCAGCCCGTTGGCCACCGGTGCGCCGGATCCGCCTCCCGACGTCCCGGCGGCCGGACCGCCGGACGCGACTGGACTGGTGATGGCCCCGCCCGCGGCGTGCGCGCCACCACCCACGGCCTGCGACCCGGCCGACGTCCCCGGGGCGAGGCCACCGGGCAGGTGGGATGCTCCCGAGTACTCCCCAGTGGTGCCACTCGCCCCGGTCCCGCCTCGCCACTGCGCCACGGGAACCGATGCGGGGGTCGCCGTGTTGGCTCCCCCGCCCGTGGAGCCGGTGATGACGGGTGACAGATTGCCCAAGGCGACCGGCACGAAGACTGTCGCACCCGCTCCCACGGCGGTGGTGGGCATCTGGGACTGGCTGATCCCCGTGGCCGGGGCGGTGAGCTGCGGCGCGTTGACGGCGGTCGTGGCCGGCAAGGCGGGGGGCTGGTAGGCCGTGGCGGGAACGGAGATCTGCGGCGAGTCCTCGCTGGCGTCCTTCTGCAGCCGCGAGGCGAGCTGCAGCACCTGAGCGAAACGCTCCAGGGCCTTGCCCGTGGCCTCGACCCAGGGGATGACGGTGACTTCGAGGTACTTCGCGTATGCCGCCGCCCAGCCGGTCCACGACATCGCCTGTAAGGCCCGAACGACGGCCTTGAGGGTGAGTGCCACCTTGCGAGCGAAGTCGGCGCCCGATTGCGCCTTCTGCGCCATCCGGTCCAGCTGGGAAACATCTGCCCCGTGGAACATTCTCAGACCTCCTTTCCGTTCATTTTCGGTGGTGATTCTATTGATTTATGAAGATGTCTTCGTGACACCGTTCTGCACGTTATTGAGTCTTGCGCAGCAATTCCACTCGCGTCGAGCGGAACATTCCGCCTTGCCTACTGACTGACTTCGTCCTGCATATCTGCGCGCCGGCGCAGCTCGGCTGCACTGCTTTCCAGGGACCGCGTCGCGGCCTGCAGCTCGGGCCTGAAGGAGCCGTCCCAGTCGGCCTTGAACCGTTGGGCTGCCGGGCCCGTCCACACCACCGAGTGCAGCATGGCGGTGATGTCGCCGACCATTCCGTTGAGGTCTTGGGCGCCGGAGTCCATCTGGCGCGAGCTGTCGCGGGCGTACTGCGTATCGATTCCGTAAAACCGAGATGGATCGTGGCTCATGGCTATTCTCCTCGTCGTTTTAATTACCGCTGAAACGACATTAGGAGAGAGCCGACGCGAGGCGCCAGCGTTACGCGGCGGATTATTCCGGTTCGCGGGTTCGCGCTAATCGGCGGCGGGCGGCGCGGGGCGCTTCGCGTCGGTGGGCCGGGAGCCTCGGATGAGGAATGACCCGACGACGCCGAGCAGGGCGAGCAACCCCGCCACGAGGAAGGAGACGTTCGCGCCGTGCACGAGTCCGGAGCGACCGTGCACGGCGGGGTCTCTCGCCGTCGTCGTCATGACGGTGATGAGCACGGCCGTCCCCACGGAGCCGGCGATCTGTCGCAGCGTGTTGTTGAGCGCCGTGCCGTGGGGGATGAGCCTGCGCGGAAGCTGGTTGAGTGCGGCCGTGGTCACCGGCATCATCACCATGGCCGTGCCGAGCATGCGCACGGCATTGACGCCTGCGAGGTAGGCGAACGTCGTCTCCATCGTCAGTCTCGCGAGCAGCAGTGTCCCGCCGCCCAGGAGCGTGAAGCCAACGATGGCCAGCCATCTCGCCCCGAAGCGGTCGAACATCCGTCCGGTCACCGGCGACATCAGCCCCATGACCACTGCCCCGGGCATGAGAGCCAGGCCCGAGTCC
>DATGSB010000212.1:0-7858 GCA_035303045.1 Actinomycetaceae bacterium
CCGCCCGCGAGCGTATCTACGTCCGGCACTGGTGCGCCGTTGTCGCCGCCCCATGGGTTGGTCGCCAGGATGGGCCCGCTGGCCACAGCGGCCGGATCGAAGACGACATCGTTGTAGCTGACGGGAACTTTGATGTTGAGCTTGAAGTGGTCGGGGAACGCGGCAATCGGGTCCGCGACGTAGGTCACCTGATAGGTGTCGAATGTGATGCCGCTGTCCGTGAACCTGCCCTGATACGCCGCGTCAGCGTCAAATATCAGAGACGAGTAATCGGCCTCCTCGTCCGCAAAAGACGGTGCCGGAATGACCAAGGCAAGCCCGAGCGCCGCAAACAGGGCGATCACCGCCCTGGCTCGTTTCTTGATGTTCCTCATTGCGAAGTACCTCATTCCTGAGCCGGCAGCAACGCCGCTCCCATATTCCGTCTTCGTTTGCGTGCCGCATCTGTGCTGCCAAGTTTCATGGCGGCATTGCCAATGCTTTGCAAAGTTAGCACGTACTGGTGCGGCGAAGACCTTTTCACATGGGAAAGTCGTCATCAACGCCACGAACGTCTGCCGTATAACCACGCGCCCGGGTGGTCGCGTCGGAGCGCGAATAGCCGCCGTGCGGCAGCGGGCCGGGCTCGGCTAGCCCGGCCTGAGCACGGCGTCAAGCCGTGCCGTGCCCCGGGCGAGGTCCGACCACTCGCCGGAGACGGCGAGCACCGCCGCCTCGCCCGTGGCCATCCCCGTGGCGAGGCTGGCTGCGGACCCGGGGAGCTCGCGGGCAAGCCAGGCGGTGAGTGAGGACATCCCCGGCTCGTGGCCCACTACGAGCACGCGCCGCGCGGTGGCATCGAGGCCGGCGAGGCACGCGAGTATCCCCCGGGGGCTGGCGAGGTAGAGCTCCTCGCACGCGGTCGCGGTGGGCATTGCCGGATGGGCCGCGGCGAGCAGCTTGAATGTCTCTCGCGTGCGCAACGCGTCTGACACGAGGGCCACATCGATCGTGGGCAGCTCCTGCGCCAGTTGTTCGCCGGTGCGCGTGGCCTGCCGGCGGCCCGCCAGCGCCAAGGGGCGAGCGTGGTCGCCCAGTTCGCCGGCCGCCTCCGCCCGCGCGTGGCGCATGAGGACGAGGGTTGAGCGGGGCATCACTGCTTGTCGCTCACTGCCCCATCGCGTGCACGCCGCCGTCGACGTGGATGATCTCGGCCGTCGTGGCCGGGAACCAGTCGGAGCACAAGGCGATGACCGCACGCGCCGTCGGCTCGGCATCCTTGACGTCCCAGCCCAGCGGCGCGCGGTCGTCCCAGGAGTCCTCCATCTGATTGAAGCCGGGGATCGAGGTCGCCGCCGTCGTGCGCACCGGGCCGGCCGACACGAGGTTGACCCGGATGCCTTCGGGCCCGAGGTCCCGCGCGAGGTAGCGGGCGGTGGATTCGAGGGCCGCCTTCGCCACGCCCATCCAGTCATACACCGGCCAGGCGAAGGCCGCGTCGAAGGTGAGGCCGACGACGGCCGCCCCGCGGGGCATGAGCGGGCGCGCGGCCACCGCGAGGGCCTTGAGCGAGTACGCCGACACCTGCAGGGCGGTGGCCACATCCTCCCACTCACCCTTGAGGAAGTCCCCGCCGAGCACGCTCTGCGGGGCAAAACCGATGGAGTGCACGACCCCGTCGAGCCGCTCGACATGTTCCCCGACGCGTTCGGCGAGGGCATCGAGGTCGTCGGAGCTGGTGACGTCGAGCTCGATGACCTCGGCGGGTTGCGGTAGGCGCCGCGCCGTCACCTGCGTCAGGCGGAACTGCCGGCCGAACGAGGTGAGGAGCACCCGGGCGCCCTGTTCCTGCGCGAGGCGGGCGACGTGAAATGCGATCGAGTTGTCCTTGAGCACCCCGGTGACCAGCAGTGTCTTACCAGCGAGAATCCCCATGGCCTCCCTTTCCGTTTCCGCGGCCATGCTAGTGCCCCATCCCCAGCCCGCCGTCGACCGGAATCACGGCGCCCGATACGTAACCCGCCGCCGGCGAACTGAGGTAACGCACGGCGGCGACGACGTCGTCGACCTGCCCGAAGCGACCCGCCGGGATCGCCGCCAGGTAGTCGCGCTGGCGTTCCTCGGGCAGTTCCTGGGTCATCTCGGTGTCGATGAAGCCCGGAGCGACGACGTTCGCGGTGATGCCGCGGCTGCCGAGCTCGCGGGTGATCGATCGCGCCATCCCGATGAGGCCGGCCTTGGCGGCCGCGTAGTTCGCCTGCCCCGGAGTGCCGTAGGTGGCCACCACCGAGGACATGAACACGATGCGACCGCCGCGCTTGCGGATCATGCCGCGAACCGCGCGGCGGGCGCACCGGAAGGTGCCGGTGAGGTTGACGTCGAGGACCTCGGCGAAGTCCTCATCGCTCATCCGCATAAGCAGCTGGTCGCGGTTCATGCCCGCGTTGGCCACGAGAACCTCGACCGGGCCGTGCTCGGCCTCGATGGTGGCGAAGGCCTCGTCGATCGAGGCGGTGTCGCGCATATCACCCCGCACGCCAAGCACGCCCTCGGGTAAATCCCCGCCGCGATAGATCGTGGCAACGCGGTCTCCGGAGGCAATGAAGTCCTCCGCGATGGCGCGCCCGATCCCACGGGTCGCACCGGTCACCAGCACGCTACGGGCGCCGTCTTGGCTGTTCGTCACGTCGTCCTCCTCCTCGACGCCGGGCGACTCGCCGGCATCCCTGAACTCTTCGGACGTCCCACGTCCTGGCGGAACCGTAGCCGACCCCGGCGCCATGGCGGGGCAGGCCCCGTCAGAGGTAGCCTCGAAGGGTGACGAAACCGAAGGTATACGCAATCACCTCGGTCGGAAGATCACTCGGCGCCGATGTTCACGACCGGACGGTGCGCTATCTCATTTCGATGGCGGTTCGCACCGCCTGTGTGTTCGGCGTCGTGCTCACCTCGGGCTGGTTGCGCTGGGTCATGATCGCAGGAGCCGTCATCCTGCCCTATCTCGCGGTGGTGGCCGCCAACGCCGGCAGGGAGCGTCCGACGCCCGCCGACAGCCTTGCGCCCGATGGGCTGGCCACCGCGCCCCAGCTCACCGACGGCCGCGAGGCGGCCGAGTCACCACGCACGACCTACGCCGGGCCCGGCGTCCCCATCGACCTACGCGGAGGATACCTGCGGTGAGCCCAGCCCTGATGCCCGACGAGGGGGGCCCCGAGGAGATCATCTGCTCGGCGAAGGCGTGCCAGCGCCCGGCCGAATGGGCCTTGCAATGGAACAATCCGCGCCTGCACACCCCCGAGCGCCGTAAGACGTGGCTGGCCTGTACCGAGCACCGCCAGCACCTCTCGCACTTCCTGGAAGCCCGGTCGTTCCTGCGTGACGTCGTCCCGTTGAGCGAGCTCAGCGGTGGCAGCGGTGACTAAGTACAGATTCCTGCTTTCCGGCCGCTGGGCGGCGATCCTGCTGCTGGCCATCGCCGTGATGGTGACATGTGTGTTCCTCGGATCGTGGCAGTGGTCGCGGCACGAGGACCGGGCGGCCCGCAACGCCATCATCGAAGGCAACTACGACGCATCCCCCGTCGCGTTGGACGAACTCGTCTCACACGGACGGGTCGATACGGCGGACGAGTGGCGCCCGGTGGAGCTCGAGGGCCGCTACGTCGGGGAGCAGCTCACGCTGCGTAACCGCCCGGTCGCCGGCACCAACGCCTCCCGCGTGCTGGCGACCCTGGAGCTTGGTGATGGCACCCAGGTTGTCGTCGACCGCGGCTGGCTTCCGGGGACGGACCAGGCGCCACCGGCATATCCCGCTGGCGACGTCGCCGTTCTCGGGCGCCTGCGACTCGCCGAGGGGCCCGATGAGCGAGAAGCGCCGGCGGGCCAGGTGTATGCGGTCCATCCGCCCGCCGTCATCGCCGCCACCGGCGCCGAAGAAGGTGAGGCGCTGGCAGGCTACGTCATGGCACATGCCGAGAGTCCGCAGGCGGGCGTGGCGCTGGAACCGTTCCCACGCCCCGAGACGACGCCGGGATCCCACCTGTCCTACGCGGTGCAGTGGTGGCTGTTCGTGTTGGGCGGGCCGATCGGTTTCGTCCTGCTCGCGAGGCGGGAAGCCAACGATCACCACCCCCGGCCCGTAAGCTCGCCCACGCCACGCCCGCGGCCGTCCCGGCGCGGGCAGGACGCCGACGAAGAGGACGCCGCCATCGACGCCCAGCTCGCCGCTCAGGCGAGGCTCACGAGCTCCCGGTAGTCCTGCGTCCACAGGTCCTCGTCGCCGTCCGGCAGCAGGAGCACGCGCTCGGGATCCAAGGCGTCCACGGCGCCTTCGTCGTGGGTGACGAGGACGACGGCGCCGGCGAATCCTCGCAGCGCGGCGAGGATCTCCTCCCGCGAGGCGGGGTCGAGGTTGTTCGTGGGTTCGTCGAGCAGCAGCACGTTGGCCGAGGAGACGACGAGCATCGCCAGCGCCAGCCGCGTCTTCTCCCCGCCCGACAACACGTGGGCGGGCTTGTGCGCGTCGTCGCCCGAGAAGAGGAACGAGCCCAGCACGGAGCGCACCCGGGTGTCGTCGAGCTCGGGTGCGACCGCCCGGAGGTTGTCCACCACGCTGCGCTCGAGGTCGAGCGTGTCGTGTTCCTGGGCGTAGTAGCCGATCTTGAGGCCGTGGCCGGGCACAACCCGGCCGTTGTCGGGCTCCTCCACCCCGCCGAGAAGGCGTAGCAGGGTGGTCTTGCCGGCCCCGTTGAGACCGAGCACGACGACGCGGGAGCCGCGGTCGATGGCCAGGGAAACGTCGGTGAAGACCTCGAGGGAGCCGTAGTGCTTCGTCAACCCCTCGGCTGTCAAGGGCACACGACCGCAGGGCGCGGGATCGGGAAATCGCAGGTGGGCGACGCGCTCGGCGCGACGCTCGTCTTCCAGCCCGTCGAGCAGCCGTTCGGCGCGCCGCGCCATGTTCTGTGCGGCGACGGCCTTCGTTGCCTTCGCGCGCATCTTGTCGGCCTGGGCGAGCAGCGCGCTCGCCTTCTTCTCCGCGTTGGCCCGCTCCCGGCGGCGGCGGCGCTCGTCCACCTCCCGCTGCTTGAGGTAGTCGTCCCAGCCGAGGTTGTAGACGTCGAGTTCGGCGCGGTTCGCGTCGAGATAGAACACGGTGTTGATGGTGTCGCGCAGGAGCGCGACGTCGTGGGAGATGACGATGAAGCCACCGGGGAAGGTGGCGAGGTAGTCACGCAGCCAGTGAATGGAATCCTGGTCCAGGTGGTTGGTGGGCTCGTCCAGCAGGAGGATGTCGGCCTCGGAGAAGAGGATGCGGGCAAGCTCGACGCGTCGCCGCTGCCCACCGGACAGGGTCGACAACGGGCTTGCGAGCACCCGGCCCGGCAGGCCCAGGTTGTCCGCGAGGCGGGCGGCCTCAGCTTCGGCGGCCCATCCCCCGCGGGCGATGAACTGCGCCTCTGCACGGGCGTAGCGCGCCATCGCGGACTCCTGCTTGGCCCCGCTCTCGTGTGCCATCGCTTCCTCCGCACGCGTCATGCGGGCGGCGAGGGCGTCGAGGCCGCGGGCGGACAATATGCGGTCGCGGGCGAGCACCGTGAGATCGCCTACGCGGGAATCCTGCGGGAGGTAGCCGATCCCCCCGCTGCGCTGGATCTCCCCCGTGTGCTGGACCGCGCCCGCGCCGGTGTCGTCGGCGGCCAGCAGCTTCGTCAGCGTCGTCTTGCCGGCACCGTTTCGCCCCACGAGGCCGATGCGCATGTGGTCGGCGACGCGGAAATTGGCGCCGCGGATGAGCTCTCGGGCGCCGATACGCACCGAGAGGTTGTGCGCGGTGATCACGCGTTAGACGTTGAAGCCGATGGCGCGCAGCTGCTCGCGGCCGTCGTCGGTGATCTTCTCCGGGCCCCACGGCGGCATCCACACCCAGTTGACCCGCACGTCGTTGACGAGGCCGTCCAGCACCTGGTTGGCCTGGTCTTCGATGACGTCGCTCAGCGGGCAGGCGGCCGACGTCAAGGTCATGTCGATGACCGCGTTGCTCTGCTGGTCGACGGTGATGCCGTAGACGAGGCCGAGATCGACGACGTTGATCCCCAGCTCGGGGTCGATGACGTCACGCATCGCCTCTTCGACGTCGGCGGCCGTCACCGGCGCCGCACCGCTGGCGGCTTCCGCTGTGGTCTCACTCATGGTTTCCTCCCCTGTTGTTCCTTCGGTATAACGCCGCGGGCTGCCCGCAGCTTCCCCGCATCCGCCTCAAGCCTAGGTGGCCGGTGGGGACGTGAGCGCCTTGGCGAGCGCGTCACGCAGCGCCATCCAGCCGAGTAGGCCGCATTTGACTCGTGCCGGGAACCGGGCGACGCCGGTGAAGGCGGCCCCGTCCCCCAGCGCGTCGAGCAGGTCCTCGGAAGGTTCGGCGCCGCGCAGATGCATGAGCTCGCGGAACGCCTCCGCGGTGTCGTCGATCTGGGTGACATCGCGCCCGGCCACGAGGTCGGTCATCACCGACAGCGAGGCCTGTGAGATCGAGCAGCCCTGTCCCTGCCACGCGAGGTCGACCAGCCGCGGCGCGGCGTCATGGTCGAGGCGCACCCACAGCCGGACCTCGTCACCACACGTCGGGTTGACTTGGAACGACTCGGCGTCGTAACGCTCGAGAGTGCCCTCGCCGTGGCGTTCGCGGGAATGATCGAGGATGACTTGCTGGTAGAGCTGTTCCATCGACGTCATGGCGTCCCCACAAAGAACGGTCGGACCTTCGCGAGTTCCGAGACGAAGATCTCGATGTCCTCGCTGCTGGTGTAGACGCCGGCGGAGGCGCGGCTCGACACAGCCACCCCGAGCCTGCGGTGCAGCGGCTGGGCGCAATGGTGCCCCACGCGCACCGCGACCCCGGCGGCGTCGAGAAGCTGACCGACGTCGTGGGGGTGGACCCCCTCGACAGCGAACGCCACGGCCGGAACCCGATCGGTGGCCGTGGTGGGCCCGAGGATGCGGACTCCCGGGACGGATCCGATGCCCTCGAGCAGCAGGCGGGTCATGCGCTGCTCGTGGGCGGCGATCGCCGGCATCCCGAGTTCGGTGAGGTAGTCCACCGCGGCGTGCAGGCCGACGGCCTGGCTGACCATCTGGGTGCCCGCCTCGAAGCGCTGCGGGGGCGGGGCGAAGGTCGTCTCGGTCATCGTGACGACTTCGACCATCGACCCGCCGGTGAGCACGGGCGGCATGATCTCGAGGAGTTCGCGGCGCCCCGCGAGCACGCCGACCCCGGTGGGGCCGAGCATCTTGTGCCCGGAGAACGCGGCGAAGTCGACCCCGAGGTCGGGCAGGTTGACCGGCACGTGTGGCACGGATTGGCACGCGTCGAGCACCGTGAGTGCGCCGACGGCGTGGGCGCGAGCCACGATGTCGGCCACCGGGCTGATGGCGCCGGTGACGTTGGAGGCGTGGGTGAAGGCCACGACCTTGGTGCGGGGGCCGATGACGTCGAACGTGTCAGGGTCGAGCCGTCCCTCGTCGTCCACCCCGATCCACCGCAGCGTCGCGCCCGTGCGGCTGCACAGCTGCTGCCACGGCACGAGGTTGGCGTGATGTTCCGCCTCGGTGATGACGACCTCGTCGCCGGGGGCGAGGCCCAGCCGCTGTCGGGCCTGGCCCGATGCCGCCGCGGTGGAGGCCTGCCCGATGGCGAAGGTGACGAGGTTGAGCGCCTCGGTCGCGTTCTTCGTCCAGACGATCTCGTCGGGCGCGACGCCCACGAACGACGCGACCGCGCCCCGGGCGGCTTCGAATGCCTCGGTGGCTTCCTCGGCCAGCTGATGTGCCCCGCGATGGACCGCGGCGTTATGGCGCTGGGCGAAGTCGATCTCGGCGTCGAT
>DATGSB010000213.1:0-2351 GCA_035303045.1 Actinomycetaceae bacterium
ATTGTGTTGGGCTCTAGAGGTAGCCGGCGCGCAGGTCTGCCGCCGACAGCGGGGAGACCAAGCCGATCGGCACATCGAAGATGGTCTTCGCGCCGTGGTCGCCGGATTGTTGCATTCGGTGGGCCGCTCGGGCGTAGGCGACGAGCACGCTCGCGGTGAACTCCGGGTTGCTGCCCAGTTCGAGGCGGTACTCGATGAGCTGGTCGGTGTCCTCTCCGGTCGTCGCGCTGCGCATGACGAAACCGCCGTGCGGCATGGCGGAGTGATCGCGCTCGAGCTCCTCCGCAGTGATGAAGTGCACGGAGGTGTCGAAGTCGGCGAAGTAGTCGGGCATGGTGACGATGGCCTGCTCCACCTCTTCGGCGTCGGCCCCCGGGCTAAGCACGACGTAGCACTCGCGGCGGTGCTTCTGCCTCGTGGTGAGCTGGGGACGCCGCCCGGCACGCACCGCCTCGATGGCATCGGGCGCGGGCAGGGTGTACTGCACCCCGTTCGCTACTCCGGGAACCCGGCGCACGGCATCGGAATGTCCCTGGCTCAGGCCCTTCCCCCAGAATGTGTAGGACTCTCCCTGGGGGAGGACTGCCTCGCTGAGCACCCGGGTGAGGGAGAACAGGCCGGGATCCCACCCCACCGAGATGATCGCCGTCCGGCCGCCCCGTCGGGCCGCGCCGTCGACGGCGGCGAAGTAGTCGGGGATACGGGCGTGGGTATCGTAGCTGTCGACGGTGGTGAACCGCTCGGCGAGCAACGGGCCGTGCTCGGGCAGGTCGGTCTTGGATCCCCCGCACAGGAGGAGCACGTCGATATCCGGCCGGGCGGTGTCGCCGTCGTCGCTGGTGAGCGCCTCCCACGGCAGCACGGGGGCATCGGGCAGCGGCGCCGGCAGCTGCTCGGCGGGGCGTCGGGAGTACACGCCCGCCAGCGTCATGTCCGGTTGCTGGGCCAGGGCGCGCGCTGCGCCGCGTCCCAGATTTCCCCAGCCTGCGATGCCGATTCTGATGGGTTGAGCCACGCTTGGCGTTCCTTTCGGGCTGATCGATGAGGCGCAGTGCCTACTGTCGCTCAGTGCCCGCGATCAATCCACTCCTGCAGGTGGGGTTTCTCCGCGCCGATCGAGGTGCGGTCGCCGTGGCCGGTGTGGACTGTCGTGTCCGGCGGCAGCTCGAGAAGCTTCGATCGGATCGATTCGATGATGGTGGGGAAGTCGCTGTAGGAGCGCCCCGTGGCCCCAGGCCCGCCGTTGAACAGCGTGTCACCAGAGAACACGGCCTCGAGTTCGGGGGCGTAGAAGCACACGGCGCCCGGGGCGTGGCCCGGGGTGTGGAGCACGTGGAGTTCGATCCCGGCGACGCTGATGGTGTCGCCCTCAGCGAGCTCCCTGTCGGGTCGCGTGCCGGGGTAGCTCATCTCCCATAGCACGTGGTCGTCGGGGTGGAGGTAGGCGGGGGCGTCGAAGGCCTCGCGCAACTCGTTGACGACCCCGACGTGGTCGCTGTGGGCGTGGGTGAGCAGGATGGCGCGCACCGTTCGGCCGGCGACGAGATCGATGATCGGCTGGGCTTCGTGGGGGGCGTCGATGACGACGCATTCCTCGTCGTTGCCGACGACCCACACGTTGTTGTCCACCTCCCAGGTGCCCCCGTCGAGGGTGAAGGTGCCGGCGGTGGTGGTGTGATCGATGCGTGGCGTCATGGCCCTAGCCTTCCTCAAAGACGACGACGGAGCGAAGGACGTCCCCGCGCAACATCTTGGCGATAGCGTCGTTGACGTCGTTGAGGCCGATCGTTTCGCTGACGAAGTCGTCGAGGTTGAATCGGCCCTGCAGGTAGAGATCGATGAGCATCGGGAAATCGCGACTGGGCAGGCAGTCGCCGTACCACGATGACTTCAGCGCGCCGCCGCGGCCGAACACCTCATCGAGCGGCAGCGTGATCTCGGTGCCCGGGGCGGGTACCCCGACGAGAACAACTCGCCCCGCCAGATCACGAGCTGCGAAGGCCTGCCGGTAGGTGTCGGCGAGCCCGGCGGCGTCGATGACAACGTCGGCGCCGTGCCCGCCAGTGAGCTCGCGGATCCCGGCTACCGGATCCTGCGCAGCGGAGTTGATCGTGTGAGTGGCGCCGAACTTGCGGGCCCAGTCGAGCTTGCGATCCTCGATGTCGACTGCGATGACGGTCGTCGCGCCGGCGAGCACCGCGCCCGCGATCGCGGCGTTACCCACGCCCCCGCAGCCAATGACGGCGACAGATTCCCCGTGCCGCACCTTGCCGGTGTTGAGAGCTGCTCCCGCGCCCGCCATGACACCGCAGCCGACGAGGCCCGCCGCCTGCGGCGGCGCCTGGGGGTCG
>DATGSB010000214.1:0-6644 GCA_035303045.1 Actinomycetaceae bacterium
CAAGGAGGAGGAGGGCGCCCTCGACGCCGTCTACGGCGAAGCGGAGCGATCCCCCGGGCGTAAACAGTCCTGAGTGCTCGGTGGCCGAGCGATCCCGTCGGCGCCGCAGCCCTCGGAACCACACGAAGCCGTGAACAACCCTCCCAAACCGACGGATTCCCATGACCTAACGAGGCTAAACCCGTCCCGCACTCGCCTGGCTCCTGGGAGTCCGTCGCACAGGGCGTCTGGAACCGGTGAGTAACGACGGCAAACGGTGAGTGAGCGCCCCGAACCGGCTGGATCCCAGGAGTTAGCGCCACCGAGGGGTGCGGCACCCGCCACCGAGGGCCCAGCACCCTGAAACGAGTGGAGTCACGTCAGAACGCGTGGAGTCGCCTACGAACGAGTGGAGCCGCCTAAGGGAATCGAACCCTTGACCTTCTCATTACGAGTGAGACGCTCTGCCGACTGAGCTAAGGCGGCGCGCGCGGCCGTGCCGCACAGCGGCGCTAACTGTACCCACCGCGCCGGGGTCGGAGCAAAACTCGTTCAGCAGACGAGCCCCTCCTCGGGCATGACGCCCTCGATGAGGTAGCCGTCCACCGCCTCGGAGATGCAGGAGTTCGAGCGACCGTAGGCGGTGTGACCGTGCCCGTCGAAGGTCAGCAGCGTGGCGTCGGCGAGCTGCTCCGTCAGCCTGACCGACCACTTGTACGGGGTCGCGGGGTCCCCGGTCGTGCCGACCACGAGGATCGGCCCGGCTCCCTCGGCGTGAATCGGCTGTCGTTCCACGCCCTCATACGGCCACTCCTGGCACAGGACCTCGCTGTAGGAGAGCAGTTCGCCGAAGGTGGGCGCGGCCTCGGCCATGCGTTGCGCGTCCCGGTCGAGCCGCTTGTCCTCGCTCGTGGCCGCGTAGTCGAGGCAGTTGATCGCGCGAAACGCCTCGGTGGAGTTGCTGGCGTAGGTGCCATCGGGCTGGCGGTCTGCTCCCATGTCGGCGAGCAGCAGCAGCTGGGAGCCGTCCTGTTCCGTCATCGCCGCCTGCAGCGCCGAGGTGAGCATGGGCCAGATCGCGTCCTCATACATCGGCAGGATGATGCCGGAGGCCATGAGGGCAATGGTGAGGTCGCGTGACGTGCCGGTCGGCAACGGCGTGGCTTCGGCCATCGCGAGGAGATCCTGGATCTGGCCGACTCCGTCGTCGACCGAGCCGCTCAGCGGGCAGGAGCCGGAACTCAGGCAGTCCTCGACGTAGGCGCGCAGCGCCGCCTCGAAGGCGACGGCCTGGTCGAAGGTCATCGCCGCGTCGTCCAGGGACGGGTCGATGCCGCCGTCGAGCACCATGCGCCCGGCATTGTCGGGGAAGTGCTCGGCGTAAGTGGCCCCCAGCAGGGTTCCGTAGGAGTAGCCGAGGTAGTTGAGGTGCGCGTCCCCGACGACGTGGCGCAGCACGTCGAGATCGCGCGCGGCGCTCACCGTGTCGACGTGGCCCAGGAGTTCCCCGGTGTGGCGTTGGCAGGCGTCGGCCATGTCGGCGGCCTGTTCCCGCAGGAGGGCGAGGCCGTCCTCGTCCGTGTCGTAGTGGGCGGAGCGGAGCCGGTCGAGTTCCGCGTCGCTCAGGCACTCCACGGCCGTGGAGGATCCGACTCCGCGGGGATCGAAGCCGATGACGTCGTAGGCGTCCCGCAGGTTCGTCGTGAACATGAGGGGCACAGCTTCCATGAGGTCGACGCCCGAGCCGCCGGGGCCGCCGGGGTTGATGAACAGCGAGCCCTGCGCATCGCTGCCGGGCAGGCGCTTGAGCGCGAGTTCGATGCGTTGCCCCTCCGGGTCGTCGTAGTCCATGGGGACCTCGACGCTCGCGCACTCGAATTGCCCGCCGCAGCCCTCCCACGCGACGTTCTGGTCGTAGTAGTCGGCCAGCTCCGCTGGCACCGGCGCCGCATGCTCGGGGTCCGTGGCATCGTCGGGCGCGCCCGAGCCAGCATCGGTCGTGGTTTCCACTGGCGCCGGTGTTTCCGGCTGCGGCGCGGCGCAGCCGGCGACGATCAGCAGGGCGGCGAGGAAGGCAACGATGTGCCGCATGCGTCGGGTCACTCCCACACCGTACAAGCGCCTCGTTGCCCTCGGCGTCAGCCCTGAGGACGAAGGGCGACCATCATCGCCTCCACCGCGAGGAGGGGAGCGACGTTGGCGGCGAGCCGCGTGCGGGCGGTCGCCACGGCGTCCATCCGCCGCAGCGTCTGCTCCGGCGTCGAAGCGGCCGCGAGCGCGGCGATTGCCTCGGTCATGTCGGCGTTGATGACGTCGACGTCGGCGCCCAGCTGGGTCACGATGACGTCGCGGTACAGCGCGAGCAGGTCGACCATCGCCCGATCGAGCACGTCGCGCTGGGCGCGCGTGGCCCTGCTCTTCTGGTCGTCCTCGAGGCGGCGGACCTGGGCGCGCAGCGCCGGTGGCAGCCGGGTGAGGCCCTCGGCGCCCAGCCCGCGCAGCAGCTCGGCGCGCTCGGCGGCGTCGCGCTGCGCCGTGGCCTCCTTCGCTTCCTCCTGGGCCAGTTCCACCAGCTCGCCGGCCGCCACGACGGCGTCCGCGACCCCGCGGATGCGGGTGGGCACCTCGAGGATCGCCTGCCGTCGCCGGCGGGTGTCGTCGTCGGTGGCGAGCCGGCGGGCCATGCCGATGTGTCCCTGGGTGGCGCGCGCCGCGGTGAGGGCGATGCCGGGGGCGATGCCGTCGCGGGCGGCGAGGAGCTCGGCGACGTCGCGGGCCGGAGGCACGCGCAGCGACACGTGGCGGCAGCGGGAGCGGATGGTGGCGATGAGGTCCTGGGCGCTGGGGGCACACAGGAGCCACACCGTGCGTGCCGGCGGCTCCTCGATCGCCTTGAGGAGCACGTTGGAGGTGCGTTCGACCATCCGGTCGGCATCCTCCATGAGCATGACCCGCCAGCGACCCTGGGATGGCGCCTGCTGGGCGGCCGACACCACGGGCCGCATGTCCTCGATGCGGAAGTTCACGCGTTCGGTGGCGATGACGTCGACATCGGCGTGGGTGCCGGCCCGCACGGTGCGGCAGCCGCGGCACCGCCCGCAGCCGACCTCGGCGTCGTCTTCGCACTGCAGGGCTGCGGCGAAGGCCCGCGCAGCCACGGACCGGCCCGAGCCGGGCGGGCCGGTGATGAGCCACGCGTGGGTCATCGCCCCCGCCGTGGCGTCCCCGCCCTCGGCGATGTCGCGCGCGGCCCGCGCGGCGGCGGCCAGGGTCGCCACGGCGCTGGGCTGGCCCACGACCTCGTCCCAGACGCTCACGCCCGACCCTCCAGCAGCTCCCCCACCCGCCGGCTGATCGCCGCAGCGACCGTCTGGGGGTCGCGGGCGGCGTCGACGACGAGGTAGCGCTGCGGGGCCGCCTCGGCGAGGCGCAGGAAGGCCTGGCGCACCCGCTCGTGGAACGCCGCCGCCTCGCGTTCCAGGCGGTCCGGTTCCCCGCGACGGCGGCGCCTCGCGGTGTCGACGTCGACGTCGAGGACGATGGTGAGGTCGGGCAGGAGCCCGTCGGTGGCCCAGCGGGACAGATCGGCGATGGCGCCCTCGCCCAGGCCGCGGCCTACCCCCTGGTAGGCCAGCGAGGAGTCGATGTAGCGGTCGGTGATGACGATCTTGCCCTGCGCGAGCGCCGGGCGGATGACGGTGTGAACGTGGTGGGCGCGGTCGGCGGCGTAGAGCAACGCTTCGGTGCGGGCGTCCATCGGCTCCCCGTGCAAGACGGCCTCGCGCAGGGCCGCCCCGAGCGCGGTGTCGCCCGGCTCGAAGGTGAGTTCGACCTCGCGCCCCGCGGCGAGGAGGTGCTCGGCCAGGCGGGTGGCCTGGGTGGACTTGCCGGTGCCGTCGCCGCCCTCGAAGGCGATGAACAGGGGGGAGCTTGCCGTCGTCACGGCCTCACCCTAGCGACCCGCGGGCACCGGGCAGCGCGCCGCCGCACCCTGTGGAAGTCCGCCCTAATCCGCGGAGGCCTTCGGCGTCGTCTTGCTCGCCGCGGCCTTCTTCGCCGCTGGCTTCTTGGCGGCCGGCTTCTTGGCCGTCGTCTTCTTCGCCGCGGGCTTCTTCGTCGTACGCCGCACCGGCTTCTTCTTCGCCGGCGCCTTCGCGCGCCGATCGGCCAACAGCTCGTAGGCGCGTTCGGGGGTGATCGTGTCGATCTCGTCGCCCTTGCGCAGGCTGGCGTTGGTGGTGCCGTCGGTGACGTAGGGGCCGAAGCGGCCGTCCTTGAGGACGACGGCGGACTCGGTGACGGGGTCGGTGCCCAGTTCCCGCAGGGGCGGCTTGGCGGTCGCGCCCCTGCCGCGCTTGGGCTGGGCGAAGATCTCCAGCGCCTGCTCAAGGGTGATGGTGAAGAGCTGCTCCTCCTCCCCCGGCAGGCTGCGGGAATCGCTGCCCTTCTTCAGGTAGGGGCCGAAGCGGCCGTTGTGGGCGGTGATCGGCTCCTCGCTGCTCGGGTCGACGCCCACGGTGCGGGGCAGCGACAGCAGCTTGAGCGCGTCGTCCAGCGTGATGGTTTCGGGCTGCATCGTCTTGAACAGCGAAGCCGTGCGCGGCTTGGCCTTGGCCTTCTTCTTCGGCGCGCCCTCCCCCTCGTCGGATTCGGGCAGCACTTCGGTGACGTAGGGGCCGAAGCGCCCGGTCTTGACGACGATGAGGTGGCCCGTGTCGGGGTCGGTGCCGAGGTCGCGGCCGTCCGGCATGCTCGTCTCGAGCAGCTCACGGGCCCTGGCCGCGGTGAGCTCGTCGGGGGCGACCTCCTCGGGCACGCTGGCCCGCTTGTCCTCCCCGTCGACCTCGCCTTCGAGGTAGGGGCCGTAGCGCCCGACGCGCAGGGTGATGCCGTCGCCCAGGTCGATGCTGTTGACGGCGCGCGCGTCGATGTCCCCCAACCCGGACACCAGGGCCTGCAGGCCCTGGTGGTCCTCGTCGCCGCGATAGAAGCGCGACAGCCAGGCGACGCGGTCCTCCTCTCCGGCGGCGATGCGGTCGAGGTCGGCCTCCATGCCGGCGGTGAAGTCGTAGTCGACGAGCTGCGGGAGGTTCTCCTCCAGCAGCCGGACCACCGAGAACGCCAACCACGTGGGCACGAGCGCCTGGCCGCGGCGGTCGACGTAGCCGCGGTCGGTGATCACCGAAATCGTGCTCGCGTAGGTGGAGGGACGCCCGATGCCGTGATCCTCGAGGGCCTTGACGAGGCTGGCCTCGGTGTAGCGCGGCGGGGCGGTGGTTTCGTGGCCGTCGGCCTCGACCTCGCGGACGTCGAGGGCCTGGCCCTCCGCGACCTGCGGGAGGCGGCGTTCGTCGTCGGCGTTGTCGCTGTAGCGTTCGGCGTCGCGACCCTCCTCATACGCGGCGAGGAAGCCGCGGAAGGTGATGACCGTGCCGGAGGCGCTGAGCTCCGCCTCCCGCGGGGCGCCGCTCATCTCGGCGGTCGCGCCGAGCCGGATCGTGGCGGTGGAGCCGCGGGCGTCGCTCATCTGGGAGGCCACCGTACGCTTCCAGATGAGCTCATACAGCCGGTATTGGGCGCCGCTGAGTTCCCCGGCCACCTGGGCCGGGGTGCGGAAGGTGTTGCCGGCGGGCCGGATCGCCTCGTGCGCCTCCTGGGCGCCCTTGGACTTGCGGGCATACACCCGGGGCCGGTCCGGCACGAACTCGGCGCCGTACAGCTCGGCGGCCTGCGCGCGGGCGGCGGAGATGGCCTCACCCGACAGCGCCGTGGAGTCGGTACGCATGTAGGTGATGTAGCCGTTCTCGTACAGCCCCTGGGCGGTGCGCATCGCATCGCGGGCGCTCATTCGCAGCTTGCGGCTGGCCTCCTGCTGCATGGTGGAGGTGGTGAACGGCGCGGCCGGCCGGCGGGTGTAGGGCTTCGTCTCGACCGCGGTGACGCGGGTGTCGGCGGTGCGGAGGGACCCGGCGAGTTCGGTGGCCGCGGCCTCGTCGAGGTGGACGACCTGGGCGCGCTGCGCGGCGGGCCGCAGCACGCCGGCGTCGGTGAAGTCGCGGCCCGTGGCCACCCGCTTGCCGTCGAGCGAGGCGAGTTTCGCTTCGAAGGGGCGCTGCTCGTCGCCGTCCGCGGCGGCGTAGGTGCCGCGGACGTCCCAGTAGGAGGCGGCGACGAAGGCCATGCGCTCCCGCTCGCGTTCCACCACCATGCGGGTGGCGACCGACTGCACGCGGCCGGCGGAGATGCGAGGCTTGACCTTGCGCCACAGCAGCGGGGACACCTCGTAGCCGACGAGCCGGTCGAGGATGCGGCGCGCCTCCTGGGCGTCGATGAGCCGGTCGTCGATGTCGCGGGTGTTGGTGAGCGCGTTGGCGATGGCCTCCTCGGTGATCTCGTGGAACACCATGCGCTTGACCGGCACCTTGGGCTTGAGCACCTCCAGCAGGTGCCAGGCGATGGCCTCCCCTTCGCGGTCCTCATCCGTGGCGAGGTAGAGCTCGTCGGCATCCTTGAGGGCGCGGCGCAGCTCGGCGACGAGCTTCTTCTTGTCCGAGTCCACGACGTAGTAGGGATCGAAGTCGCCTTCGACGTCGATGGCGAACTTGCCGTAGGGCCCCTTCTTCATGTCGGCGGGCAGCTCCGAGGGCTGGGGGAGGTCTCGGATA
>DATGSB010000215.1:0-2590 GCA_035303045.1 Actinomycetaceae bacterium
AGCTCCTCGGCTCGGTCACCGCACCCGAGGGGATCTTCTGATGCTCCACGCCACGACCCCGGCGCACGAGAAGCGCGCGGCGCTGCGGCGACGCCTGGCGAGCGGTGAGCTGCTCAGCTTCCCCGGCGCCTTCAACCCGCTCGCCGCCCAGCTGATCCAGGACAAGGGATTCGACGGCGTCTACATCTCCGGCGCGGTCCTGTCCGCCGACCTCGGGCTGCCCGACATCGGCCTCACCACCCTCACCGAGGTCGCGGGCCGCAGCCAGCAGATCGCCCGCGTCACCGACCTGCCGGCGCTGGTCGACGCGGATACCGGGTTCGGTGAGCCGATGAACGTGGCCCGCACCGTCCAGGCGCTGGAGGACGCCGGCGTCGCCGGGCTGCACATCGAGGACCAGGTCAACCCCAAGCGGTGCGGGCACCTGGACGGCAAGCAGGTCGTCGACACCGCGACGGCGACCAAGCGGGTCAAGGCCGCCGTCGAGGCCCGCCGCGACGCCAACCTCCTCATCATGGCGCGCACCGACATCCGCGCCGCCGAGGGGCTGGACGCCGCGATCGACCGGGCCAAGGCCCTGGTCGACGCCGGGGCGGACGCGATCTTCCCCGAGGCCATGCGCGACCTGTCGGAGTTCGAGGCCGTGCGCCGCGCCGTCGACGTGCCGGTCCTGGCCAACATGACCGAGTTCGGCAAGTCCGAGCTCTTCACCCGCCGCCAGCTCGCCGACATCGGCATCAACATCGTCATCTACCCGGTGTCGCTGCTGCGTCTCGCCATGGGCGCGGCGGAGCGGGGGCTCGACACGCTGCTCGCCGAGGGCACCCTCGCCCCGGTCGTCGACCAGATGCAGCACCGTGCCCGCCTCTACGAGCTCATCGACTACGAGGCCTACAACCGCTTCGACACCTCGATCTTCACCTACACGCCCTCACCGACCCCCGGGGTGCCGGACCGGCCGGCCGAGACGGCGTGCACCACGAAGGAGTGACCATGAGCACCGACACCACCGAGATCCGCAAGGGGCTGGCCGGGGTCGTCGTCGACGAGACGGCGATCTCCAAGGTCAACCCGGAGACCAACTCCCTGCTCTACCGGGGGTACCCCGTCCAGGAGCTGGCCGCCCGGTGCAGCTTCGAGGAGGTCGCCTACCTGCTGTGGCACGGCGAGCTGCCGACCAAGGAGCAGCTCGCCGCCTTCGAGCAGGAGGAGCGCGCCCAGCGTGCGCTGCCCGAGAACGTCCGGGCCGCGATCGACCTCGTCCCGGTCACCGCCCACCCGATGGACACGCTGCGCACCGCGGTGAGCGTCATCGGGGCCAACGACGCGACGACGGCGGACTCCTCCCGCGAGTCCAACCTCGCCAAGTCCGTGCGCCTCTTCGCCCAGCTGCCCGCCGTCGTGGCCTACGACCAGCGCCGCCGGTGGGGCAAGGAGCTCGTGGAGCCGCGGGAGGACCTCGGCTACGCGGAGAACTTCCTCCACATGACCTTCGGGGAGGTGCCCGAGAAGGTCGTCGTCGACGCGTTCCGGGTCTCCCTCATCCTGTACGCCGAGCACTCCTTCAACGCCTCGACGTTCACCGCCCGGGTCATCACCTCGACCCTCTCGGACCTCTACTCCGCCGTCGTCGGTGCCATCGGCGCACTCAAGGGCCCGCTGCACGGCGGGGCGAACGAGGCGGTCATGCACGTCTTCGACGAGATCGGCAGCGCGGACAAGGCCGAGGCGTGGCTGGAGCAGGCGCTCGCCGAGAAGCGCAAGATCATGGGCTTCGGCCACCGGGTGTACAAGAAGGGCGACTCGCGGGTGCCGAGCATGAAGGCCTCGCTCGACACGCTCATCGAGCACTACAACCGGCCCGACCTCGCGGCGCTCTACGACACGCTGGAGAACGCGATGGTCTCCCGCAAGGGGATCATGCCCAACCTCGACTACCCCTCCGGTCCCGCCTACCACCTCATGGGCTTCGACACGGAGATCTTCACCCCGCTGTTCGTCGCCAGCCGGGTGACCGGCTGGACGGCGCACATCATGGAGCAGCTCGAGGCGAACGCGCTGATCCGTCCGCTGTCGGCCTACAACGGGCCGGACGAGCGGCACCTGTTCTGACCCAGGTCGTCCAGACCCGGTGCGGGCGGCCCGGTCCGCCGTGGGGCCGCCCGCACCGTCCGTCGTACCCCTGTCGTCCCGCCTCGCGCCGACGACACACCGTCGACCGCTCGCCGCCGAGCGGTGGGGGAGGAGAGCTCGATGTTCAGCAAGGTCCTGGTCGCCAACCGGGGCGAGATCGCCATCCGGGCGTTCCGCGCCGCGGTCGAGCTGGGGGCGCGCACCGTCGCGGTCTACCCGTTCGAGGACCGGGGGTCGGTCCACCGGCAGAAGGCGGACGAGGCCTTCGAGATCGGCACACGGGGCCAGCCGGTGGCGGCCTACCTCGACGTCCACGAGATCGTCCGGGTCGCCGTGGAGTCCGGCGCGGAGGCGATCTACCCCGGCTACGGCTTCCTGTCGGAGAACCCGGCGCTGCCCCGCGCCGCCCAGGCGGCAGGGCTCACCTTCGTCGGCCCGTCCGCCGAGGTGCTCGAGC
>DATGSB010000216.1:0-6056 GCA_035303045.1 Actinomycetaceae bacterium
CTAGCCGTCCCCGGCCTCCGGGTCGTCCTCCCCGTCGGTGGGCGGCTCATCGCCGTCGTCCGTCGGCTCGTCGGTCGGCTCCTCCGGCTCCGTCGTCGTCGGCTCCGGGGAGGGCGGCTCGGGCGTGGGCGGCTCGACGGCCACCGTGAGCTCGATCGTCGTGTTCCGCGGCTGAATGCCCGTCGGGGTCTGGTGCAGCACGGTGCCGGGCTCGTAGTCACCAGAGGGCTGCTGCAGCTCGCGCACGGAGAGGTGGGCATCGTTGAGGATGTCTCGCGCCTCGTCGATGGAAAGGTCGGTGACGTCGGGAACCTCGACGTTGCCCGTGGCGAGGATGAGAACGACGCCGCTGTCGCGGGGCACCTCGGTGTCGGCCTCGGGTTCGGTGGCCGACACCCGATCGCGATCCCACGCCGGGTCGTTGACGGTTTCGACTCGCGACACCTCGAGGCCGACCTCCCTGAGCTCGGCGATCGCCTGATCTTGGGTAAAGCCCACGACGTCGGGCACGGCCACGGCATCGGGCCCGGCGGAGAAGACGACGGTGACCTCCGAGTCGACCTCGACCTCATCCCCTGGCTCCGGGTCCGAGCTGATGAAGAGCCCCTCGGCCACCTCGTCGGAGGCCTCGGGTTCCCCGACGACGAGCACGAGCTCGGCGGCGAGCAGGGCGTTGCGCGCCCCGGTCTCGTCCAAGCCGCTCAGCGGCGGAACGACCGTCATCGCGGGCTCTTCGGGTTCCGGCTCACCGGAGGTGAGGAACAGCCAGCCGATGCCGATGATGGCGCCCAGCCCGATGACGACGAGCAACCACACCCACCATGGCGAGCGACGCTCGGCGTCCTCGTCGACGTCGGCCGCGACTGCCGTCGTCGTTGCGGGGCCGCCGGCCGGCGTCATGAGCTGGGTGCCCAGCGAGGGCGACACGACGGTCGGGTCGGCAGCGGCCGCGGCGGCCGCCCAGCTGCTCACGGCCGGGGCGCTGACGTGACCGCCGCGCACGGCCGCCTCGAGATCGGCGCGCATCGCCGCGGCGTCGGGGTAGCGCTCCTCGCGGTCCTTCGCCAGGGCCTTGAGCACGATGCGGTCGAGCGCCTCGGGGATATCGGCGGCCAGCGTGCTCGGCGCCGGCGGGATCTCGCGCACGTGCTGGTAGGCGACGGCGACGGCGGAGTCACCGGAGAACGGGGGCTTGCCGACGAGCAGTTCGTAAAGCAGGCAGCCGGTGGAGTAGATGTCGCTGCGGGCGTCGACGACCTCGCCGCGCGCCTGCTCCGGCGACAGGTATTGGGCGGTGCCCACAACGGCGTGGGTCTGGGTCATCGTCGCCGCCGAGTCGGCCATTGCCCGGGCGATCCCGAAGTCCATGACCTTGACCTGGCCGGTGGGGGTGAGCATGACGTTGCCCGGTTTGATGTCGCGGTGGACGATGCCCTCGCGGTGGGAATACGCCAGGGCCGACAGCACACCGATGGTGATCTCGACGGCCTCGTCGATGGGTACCGGGGTGCCGTCGACGAAGAGCGAGCGCACGGTGTGGCCCTCGACGTACTCCATGACGATGTAGGGCACCTCGATGGTCTCACCGGTGCTGGTGACGACCTCGTCTTCCCCGGTGTCATACACGGCGACGATCGAAGGGTGGTTGAGGCCGGCGGCGGCCTGCGCCTCGCGGCGGAACCGCACGTGGAAGGTGTGGTCGCGGGAGAGATCGGAACGCAGCACCTTGATGGCCACGGAGCGCGACAACCGGCGGTCGTAGCCGATGTACACCTCGGCCATGCCCCCGCGGCCGATGAGCTGACGCACCTCGTATCGGCCGCCGAGCACTCTCGGAACCTCGTCTACCACCAGTCGTCCCTCGCAATTGATTCCAGGCGTTGAGCCACGTGCACACGCGGTTCGTCGGGCGCATCATCCGACGACGCCCACGCAAGACTACCCAGCAACAGCGTGCCGAGGAGTACGACCCCGGCAAGACCGACGGACACCGCTGTGAGCCACACGCGATCGGCCCGCAGCTCCGCCAACGTCGGCAGTCGCCAGGCTCCGCGGGGTCGGTCCGCTGGCTGCCCGGGGGCGGCGCTCGACCCCGCTGGAATGAGGTTCTCGAGGCTGCGGGCCAGCGCGGCACCGGAGCGGGGGCGGCGGGCGGGATCCTTGTCGAGCAGCGAGGCGACGATGCGCGCGACGGGGGCGGGGATGTCGGCGGGAAGTTCGGGAAGTGGCTCGTGCACGTGGGCGTAGGCGACGTCGACGGCACTGTCACCGGTGAAGGGCCGCCGGCCGCTGAGCAGCTCGAAGGCGATGATCCCCAGGGAGTACAGGTCCGTCGCGGGTGAGGCGCCGCGGCCCAGGGCGAGTTCCGGGGCGAGGTAGTGGGCGGTGCCCATGACCATGCCGGCCGCCGTCAGCTCCGGCTGGTCGCGATGGCGGGAGATGCCGAAATCAGTGAGCTTGACGAAACCCGAGCCGGTGACGAGCAGATTGCTGGGTTTGACGTCTCGGTGGATGACGCCGGCGGCGTGGGCGGCGTGCAGGCCCCGGGCCGCCTGGGCGAGGATCGCCAGCGCCTCGGCGGCGGGCAGCCGACCCTCCCGGGCGATGACGTCCCCCAGGGGCTCGCCGTCAACGAACTCCATGACAAGCACGCCGGCGCCGGCGTCCTCGCCGTAGTCGAGCAGCGTGACGACGTGGGGGTGGCGCAGCTGGGCATTGTTGCGCGCTTCGATACGCAGCCGCTGCAGGAACGTCTCCTGCCCGGCGAGGCGCTGCGGCAACACCTTGACGGCCACGAGCCGGTTGAGCCGCGCGTCGTGCCCCCGCCACACCTCGCCCATTCCGCCGGCCGCCACCCGCGATCGCAGCTCGTAGCGGCCGAGCAGGGTGGTGCCTTCCGCGAGCGCACTCATCGGTTGAGGAGGGAGTCGAGGACGGCGCGTGCGATGGGCGCGGCCGTCGTGCCGCCCGAGGCCGATTGGCCGTCGTCTCCGCCGGCTTCGACGAACACGGCGATGGCCACCTCGGGATCCTCGGCGGGCGCGAACGCGGTGAACCACGCGTGAGGCCCGGAGTCGGTACCGGTTTCCGCGCTGCCGGTCTTGCCCGCGACGGTGATGCCGGGCAGCTGCGCGGGGCGGCCCGTGCCCTCCTCGACGACCCCGACCATGAGTTCCGTGAGCGTTGCCGCGGTCTGGGGCGAGACGGATTGGCGCAGCACATTCGGTTCGGTGCGCGCGACGACCTGGAGGTCCGCCCGGCGCTGGGTGGCCACGAGGTAGGGCTCTAGCTGCTCGCCGTCGTTCGCGATGGCCTGGGCCACCATGGCCATCTGCAGCGGCGTCACGGCCACCTCGAACTGCCCGATCCCCGTCATCGCGGTCTGTGCCGCATCCGGGTCGGCCGGGTAGCGCGAGGCGATCACGCGTAGCGGGATCTCCGGGGAGGTGCCGAAGCCGAAGGCCTCGGCCTGCTCGCGCAGCTCATCGGCGCCGAGGTCCATGGCGATCTGCGCGAAGGTCGTGTTGCAGGAATGGGTGAAGGTGTACCGCAGCGGCGCCTCGTCCTCGCCCGTGCACGCGATCCCGCCCGGGTTGCGGATGACGTGGGTCGACTGCGGCAGCTGCAGCTCGGCCGGGGAGGGCACGAGGGTGTCGGCGTCCCCGTCGGTGCCTTCGAGGAGCGCGGCGGCGACGATCGTCTTGAACGACGATCCCGGGGCGTACAGATCGCCGCCGATCGCCCTGTTGATGAGTGGGTCGGAATCTGCGGCGAGCAGCTCCTCGTAGGCCTCCCGCGCGGCGCCCGCATCGTGGGTGGCGAGGCGGTTGGGGTCGAAACTCGGGGTGGAAACCATCGCCAGGATCGCCCCGGTGCGGGCATCGAGCGCGACGACGGCGCCGCGCTGGCCCCCCAGCGCCTCGGTCGCCACCTCCTGCGCGCGCGGGTCGATGGTGAGTTCGATCGACCCACCCTGGGGTTGGGCGCCGGTGATGAGGTCTTGGATGCGTTGGACGATGAGGGAATCCGCCGTGCCGTTGAGCACGGCGTTCTCGGCCTGTTCCAGGCCCGTCATCGAGCTGAGCGCGGCCGCGAAGTACCCGGTGAGATGGGCATAGAGGGGGCCTTGGGGGTATTCGCGCAGGTAGCCGTAGACGCCGTCGACGGGAGTGGAGGTCGCGACGGGTTCCCCGGCCACGACGATGGGGCCGCGGTCGCGGCCGTACTCCTGGTAGATCATGCGTACGTTACGCGCATCGGCGTTGAGCGAGGGCGCCGCGATGAACTGGGTGGCCGTGGCCGCTGCCATGAGCGCGAGGAACATGAGCGCCACCACCGTCATGAGGCGCCGGACGGAGGCGTTCACCGGCGAAACACCTCGGTCACCGCGTCATTGCCACCGTCGCCGTCAAAGGACACCGGCTCGGCCGTTCCGGCGCCGGGCAGGGGTGACACGGGCAGTTCGCCGGCCTGGAGGGCCGGACGCCGCGCATTGTCCGAGATGCGCAGCAGCAGGGCGGTGATCATCCAGTTGACGAGGAGGGAGGAGCCGCCCTGGGCGAGGAAGGGCATCGTCAGTCCCGTGAGCGGGATGAGCCGGGTGACGCCGCCGACGACGACGAAGCACTGGAAGGCGAGCACGAAGGCCAGCCCCGAAGCGAGCAGCTTGCCGAAGCCGTCGCGCACCGCGATCGCCGTGCGCATGCCGCGGGCGGCGAAGACGACATAGCAGCACAGGATCGCCAGCAACCCGGTCAGCCCCAGCTCCTCGGCGAGGGAGGTGACGATGAAGTCGGAGTGCGCGTAGGGCACGAGATCGGGGCGCCCCGAACCCCAGCCGGTGCCGGTGAGGCCACCGTTGGCCATGCCGAACAGCCCCTGCACGATCTGATACGAACCGCCCGGATCGCGGTTGTACAGCTCCGGGCTCAGGGCGTTGAGCCACACCTCGAAGCGCGCGGCGACGTGAGAGAAGGAGGTGGCCGCGAGCAGCGCGCCGGCGCCGAACATTGCCAGGCCGATGATCACCCAGCTCAGCCGGTTGGTGGCCACGTAGAGCATGGCGAGGAACAGCGCGAAGAACAGCAGGGCCGCACCGAGGTCGCGTTGGAAGATCAGCACGGCCAGCGCCACGGCCCATGCCAGCAGGATGGGCCCGAGGTCCCGGGGGCGCGGCAGCTGCAGCCCGAGGAACCGGGGGCCGGCGAGGGCGAGGTTGTCGCGGTTGGCGACGAGGTATCCGGCGAAGAACACGGCGAGCACGACTTTGGCCAGCTCCGCCGGTTGGAAGGACAGACCGCCGATGCCCACCCAGATGCGCGCGCCGTTGATCTCCCTGCCGATGACGGGCAGCATCGGCAGCAGCAGGAGGGAAAGGCCGGCGACCATCGCGACGTAGGTGTAGCGCCGCAGCGTGCGGTGGTCGCGCAGCCACAGCAGGATCGCGGCGGCCGCGGCGAGGCCCAACGCCGTCCACAGCACTTGGCGGCCCGCGAACCCGTGAGGCAGGTCCCGAGCCGCGTATGCGAGATCGAGCCGGTAGATCATCGCCAGCCCGATGCCGTTGAGCGCGACCGCGATCGGCAGGAGCACCGGGTCGGCGTGGGGGGCGCGCAGGCGCACGATGATGTGCATGGCCAACGCCATGACGGCCAGCGCACCGCAGTGGCGCCATAGCTCGGCGGGGATCTGCCCGTCGGTGGCCAGGCCCACCTGCACGTAGGCGCCCGCGCCGAGCGCGACCGCCAGCACGAGGAGCGCGAGTTCGAGGCCGCGGCCGGCGCGAGGGCGCAACTGGGTCACCACCGCCATCAGGGGGAGGCCCCCTCGGTGGCGTCGTCGGTGGGGTCGGGCGTGGGGGCTTCGCCGTCAGCGGGTGGGTCGGTGGTGTCGTCGAGTTCGGCCCGCAGGTCGGCGACCCGGGATTCGGCTTCGGCGAGGGTGGCGACGGTGATGGTGTCTTCCACGCGCATCCGCGCGTAGGTGGGCAGGTCGACCAACGCGATATCGGATGTGGAGTGCAGCCGGGAGAGCTCGAGCGGGCCCACCACCTGCGG
>DATGSB010000217.1:0-2751 GCA_035303045.1 Actinomycetaceae bacterium
GGATCTACGCGCGGTTCGCGATGCCCATGGGCGTGATCATCACCGACACCGTCGGGCGCCCCTGGCGCCAAGGAATCGCCGACATCGCGATCGGCGCCGCCGGCATCCAGCCGCTGCACGACCTGCGCGGGGAGACCGACGACACTGGAGCGACGTTGCACGCGACGATCCGCAACATCGCCGACGAGATCGCCGCGGCCGCCGACCTTGCGAAAGGGAAGATCGGCGGACGGCCCGTCGCCGTCGTGCGGGGCGTGGAGGAGCACGTCCTCGACGTCGAGGGCCCCGGGGCGAAAGTGATCCACCGGTCCGCGGAGGAGGACCTGTTCCGCCGGGGCGGGGCGTAACCGGCGCCCCGAGGCGATCAGCTGCTCGGCACGCGCACCTGCGCCGCCACGGCCGCGAGGGCGCCGGACGCGTTGATGACGTCGCTGCACAGATCCGTCAGCGGCTGGCGGTGCCGGCGCGAATGGTCCTGCAGGATGAGGAAGGCCTCATCTGCGCACACTCCCAAGCGTTGCGCGAGGGCGCCCTTTGCTTGTTCGATGAGGATGCGGCTCGCCAGCGCTCCTTGAAGTTGCGCGTTCACCGTCTGCGCTTGGTCCAGGTTACGGCCCTGCAGCACCGTGATGGCGAAGATATCCGCCAGCGCCTGAACAATCTTCACCTGGGTGGAGTCCAACGGGGTCTGGCGCGGCAGAAACAGTTTCAAGGTCCCGATGTTGTGTTCGCGAAACCGTAGTGGCAGCACGTGGACCGCTTCGTAGCCGAGCGAAACGGCGCGTGGGGCGAACACCGGCCAGCGGGCCCCCGCCTCGTGCAGGTCGGTGGCGATGACGGGTTCGCCGGTGCGGAAACACTCCTGGCAGGGCCCATCTTCGTGATGCTCCGCGAGATCCTGCAGGATCTCGGCGCGCTCGGTCGTGGCGGCCATGTACTGCAGTTCTCCGGCAGCGTCCGCGAGGAGGATCGCCGCGGCCTTCGCCCCGGTGAGGGTGACGGCGTGCTCGGCCACGGAATGGAGAAAGTCTGCCGTGTCGTAGCCGTTGGCCAGTTGGGACGCGACCTCAACGAGCGTATCTGCCACTAATTCTGGCGTTACCATCCGATCCTCCCTTGCTACGAGGATATGAGATCAGAACTTTACCCCAATTATGGCCTCATCGCAGCGTGTGGATCGCGATCCATCACACCGCTGCTCTTGCACCCATTGCATATTCTGAGCAGATCTGGCCACGGTGGAGGTGGTCCGGCCCATGCCGGAGAGCCCACTGGTCGATGCGCAGATCTTGGGATCAACGCGCAGTGGAGAGGAGTTGCTGCACGATGACGGACGTTCACCGGTCTACTACCAGCGACCGAGAAGCCGCTCGGGACACCACCGTTGCCAACCCGCGGCGCGTCCGCTGGGCGGTCAGGCCGCCGGCGTCCGCTGCGGATCGGTCAAGAACGCGGTGATCACGATCGCGAGGATAGGAAGCACGAGCAGCGTGGCGAGCGCGAGGGTGAGGCTGGTGTGGTCGGCGAGCGTGCCCACGAGCGGGGCGAACAACCCGCCGACGGTCATCGGTAACCCGACGGTGACCCCGCTGGCGGTGCCGATCCGGTTCGGCAGGTAGTCCTGGCCGAGCATGATGATCACCGAGAACGGCAGGTAGAGGGCCACGCCCAGGAGGATCACGAACCCGGTGGCGATCGCGGGGTTCGGGCTCAGCAGCACACCCCCGAGGGCAGGCAGTGAGAGCGCGAACCCGATCTGCATGCTCGCGATCCGGTTCCACTGATCGGCGATCCATCCGCCGAGCAACGTGCCTGCGGCGCCGGCGAAGAGGAAGGTCGTGAGCACCGCCCCGCTCGCCGCCTCGGAGGTGCCGAGGTTGTGCACGAAGAAGAGCCCGAGGAAAGAGGTCATCGACAAGAACATCGTGGAGCGAACGATGATCACGGCGATGAGACCGGAGAACGCCCACCAATTATCCGTTCCCGTGGGTAGGCTGCGCGGCTTCTTCGCGCCGGTCTTGGCCTCCAGCACCGGCCCGAGATGGCGAATGAGGACGGCGATCATCACCGCCGCGGGCAGCGCCAGCAGGGGAGTGCCCTTCACACCGAAGTGGAGGAACACGGGCGTGGCCACGAGCGAACCGAGCGCGAAGCCGGCATTCCCGCCGAGGGCGAAGATGCTCATCGCCTTGTTGGAATTACCCGCCGCCTGCCGGGCGGCCCGGGAACCTTCCGGATGGAACGCCGCGATCCCGAGCCCCGAGAGCGCGATGAGCACCCACGTGAGGGCGTACGACGACGTCACCCCCGCAACCGCGATCCCGCCGGCGGCCGCGGCGATCCCCGCCATGATCATCCATCGCAGTGGCCGGCGGTCGCCGATCACGCCGAACACCGGCTGGGCGATGGAGGAGATGAGCGTGGCGGCGAGGGTGAGCCCGGCGAGGGCTGCGTATGAGTAGCCGCGCTCTGCGGCGAGGAAGGGCAACATCGCCGGCACCACGCCCTGGTAAAGGTCGTTCGCGAGATGCGCGGTGGAAATGAGCACCACGCCGCGCCGATTCGGCCCCGGCAGCACCGTCGTCGCCTGACTCACTATCGAATTCACCTCGCTGGGCTGTTCCCCTCGCCGGGTCTCAGCGTACGCCTAAGAAAAGATGAGCGCGTGCTGCCCACCGTCGGTGACCCAGCGCGCCCGCACTCCCCACACCTCGCCGATGAGGGCGGGCGTGAGCACCTCCAGCGGCCGCC
>DATGSB010000218.1:0-3135 GCA_035303045.1 Actinomycetaceae bacterium
CCACGACGCATGCCGCCGTCTCGGCATTCCTGTTCCCGCCGAAGTCACCGTCGACCTCGGGGCGGCAGCCTCGCCGGATTGGCGGGCGCCGGAGCCCGCCGTGACCTACCCGGCCGTCATCAAACCCGCCCGCGGCGCCGCCCACCTGCTCGCCTCCTTCCCAGGAAAGAAGAAGGTGTACCCCGTGGCCGACGCGGGCGAAGCCCGCGCCGTGCTCGAACGCCTCGCCTCGGCGGGCCTGCGGGGCACCGCGGTCGTCCAGGAGATGGTCCAGGGCGACGACACCCACATTCGCACCGTCACCTGCTACATCGCCCGTGACGGCGCGGTGAGCCTCATGGCCTCGGGCCGGCTTCTCCTCGGCCTCCACGGCCCCACGATGGTGGGCAATTCCGCCGCGATCCTCACCGAGCAGCAGCCGGAGCTCGAGGAGCAGGCGCTGCAGATTCTGCGCCACCTGGACTACACGGGCTTCGCGAACTTCGACATCAAGATCGACATTCGCGACGGCATCGCCCGCTTCCTCGACCTCAACCCGCGCGTGGGGCGGCCGAACTACTACGTCAACGTCGCCGGGAAGAACCCCGCCCTGGCCGTCGTCAGCGATCTGCTCGGCGGCGAGGCGCCAGCCAGCGGCGGCCCGCAGCGGGTGGGGGTGTACTCCTACGTGCCGTGGCACCTCCTGCGCCGCTACCTCGGCGAGGACCTGCGGCGACAGGTGGGGGCGATTCGACGCCGCGGCGGGTTCCACCATCCCCTCGCCTACCGGGCCGACCGCAACCCGCGCCGGGCGCTGTACCGCGCGGCGTCCACGATCAATCTCATCCGAGACTTTCGCCGTCACTATCCCCGCCCGACACCGACAGGGTTCTGATCCCGAGTGCTCATCCTGCTTCCCCCGTCCGAAACGAAGAATCGGCGTCCCAACGGCACGCCCATGGCGTGCGGCGGCCTGTCGTTCCCGGATCTGCGCGGCGCGCGAGAGGCGGTGGCCCGCGAGCTCATTGACGTCAGCGCCCGGACCGACGCCGTCGAGATCTTGGGCGTGGGGGAGAGGCAGGCCGATCAGGTGCGCGCCAACACCGCCCTCGACGAGGCACCGGCAGTGCCCGCGGCCGAGCTGTACACCGGCGTGCTCTACGACGCGTTGGACCTCCCGAGCCTCACGCCGCTGCAGCGCAAGCGCGCCGAGGGAGCCATCGTCGTCGTCACCGCCCTGTACGGGGCCGTGCGGCTGAGCGACGCGATCGCCCCGTATCGGCTCAGCATGGGCGTCAAACTCCCGGGCACCGGGCGGCTCGCCGCCTTCTGGCGCCCGCACCTCGACGACGCCCTGACGGCAGCGGCAGGCGCCAGGCTGGTCGTCGACTGCCGCTCGAGCGACTACGTGGCAGCGTGGCGGCCGCGCCACCTCGGCGACCAATGGGTCCGCGTCGCCGTCCCCGGCGCGAGCCACTACGCGAAGCACACCCGCGGCCTGGTGGCGCGCGCACTGTGCCAGGGGGAACCGGCAGCCACGCCCGAGGAACTCGCCGAGCGCCTGGCGGTCCGATTCGACGTCTCACTCACCGCCCCGCAGCGCCGCAGCAGCGCGTGGCAGCTCGACGTCACGGCCGCGGCGGGCGCCCTCAGCGGCGGGTAAGGCCGGGTGGCGAACCGACGTAGCCTGGACGAAGGACGACCTACCGACATCGATACCGGAGGCTTCATGCTGCGCCTGTCCATCCTCGACCTCGCCACGGTCGGACCCGAGGAGTCCTACGCCGAAGCCCTCGCCGGTAGCGTGGCACTCGCCCAAGCGGCGGAGGAGGCGGGGTACACGCGGATCTGGTACGCCGAGCACCACAACCACGCGAGCATCGCATCCTCGGCAACGGCGGTGCTCATCGCACACGTCGCCAGTGCGACTGAGAGCATTCGCCTGGGCGC
Organism: Actinomycetaceae bacterium; assembly: GCA_035303045.1. Taxonomy (GTDB): domain Bacteria; phylum Actinomycetota; class Actinomycetes; order Actinomycetales; family Actinomycetaceae; genus DATGSB01. Next base: position 1,930 of record DATGSB010000218.1, read on the forward strand.
GGGTGGAATCATGCTGCCGAACCACTCGCCGTTGGTGATTGCCGAGCAGTTCGGCACCCTCGAAACGCTGCATCCCGGCCGCATCGACCTCGGACTGGGCCGGGCACCCGGTACGGACACGACCACCGTGCGGGCGCTGCGCAGGGATCTGGGGGCGGCCGCGAACTTCCCCGACGACGTGCTGGAGTTGCAGGCCTACCTCGGGAACGAAACCCGGGTGCCCGGCGTCAACGCCTATCCCGGTATGGGAACGAACGTGCCCCTCTACATCCTTGGATCCTCCCTCTTCGGCGCGAAACTCGCCGCCGCGCTCAGCCTGCCCTACGCCTTCGCCTCGCACTTCGCGCCGAACGCGCTGCAGCAGGCAATCGCGGCCTACCGCTCAGAGTTCGTGCCCACCCAGCGGCAACCCGAGCCCTACGTCATCGCCGGGGCCAACGTCATCGCGGCGGACAGCGAGGAGGAGGCACAGGAGGAACTCACCCGAGTCAAGCGCTCGCGCGTCTCGCTGATCCTCAAGCCGGGCACGACCTACACCGACGAGCAAGCGGACTTCCTGCTCGCCAGCCCCCAGGGCCACCACATCCAGCAGATGATGACCTACACGGCAGTGGGCACGGGAGAGGAAGCCAAGGACTACCTCGAGGGCTTCGCCAAGGAGACGGGGGCGGACGAGATCATGGTCACCCACCCCGGTTCGACGGCCGAGAACCGCATCCGCTCGGCGACCCTGCTCGCGCAGGCGGCGCTGTAGCTCGCGCAGGCCGCCCTGAAGTGCGGCAATATACTTGGCGTTCACCGAGCCGAGGAGAGTAGTGCCCGCAGTCACCGTTCACCCCGCCACCGACAGCGTGTACTTGGAGGCAGCGGAAGCCCACCCCCTGCCCATCGAACAGGCGCCCGTATGGGACGCATTCGACCGGGCCGTACGGGGTCGCCGACCCTGGGGGCGCCTCCTCATCCGCGACGACGGCGAGACGGTGGTCGTCATTTCCCTGTCCGCCTATCGCGGCCGCGGCTTTCGCTATCTGTGGGCCCGTCACGGGCCGGTCTGGCTCGTCGAGCCCACCCCCCAGCGCGAACAGGCGCTGCGGGAAGCTCTCGCCCGCTACGTGCGCGGCATCGACCGCGGCTTGGCGTTCATGCGGATCCACGCACGCCACCGCTGCGCCGACACGCTGGAACTGCTGCAAACGATGACGTACG
>DATGSB010000219.1:0-15638 GCA_035303045.1 Actinomycetaceae bacterium
CGGTGGGATGTGATCTGTGTCCGGCTGCCGCTCCCGGAACCGGCCACTGGCCTGAGGCCTTCGTGTCCGTGCCTCCCGGGGCAACAAGGTGAAACATTACGGGGCGCCGGGCTGGGAGTCAACTCGAGGATCGACTCCCGGTACCGGGCGTCAGAACCGCTGCTGACCTGGGCTTTCACGACCTCCTAGGCCCCGTGCAGCACCAGCCAGGTGCGGCAGTGACCGTGAGAGGTCCTTCACACGGCGCGGCGCGCGAGAAGCGGGCGCTCCTCGGTTATGACTCCCCCCGAGTGTCGACGACGGCCAGGGTGCGTCGGCCGCGGCGCAGCAACGCCCAGCGGCCCGCCAACAGGTCAGACGTCGCGAGGCGGTACTCGGGATCGCTGAGCTTGACGTTGTTGAGGTACGCCCCGCCCTCGGTGATGGTCCGTCGGGCCGCCCCGCGTCCCTGCACGAGGCCGGTGGCGGCGAACAGATCGACGATCTCGCTGTCCAGGGCCGCCGTGGCGGTGGGTAACTCCGCGAGGGCCTGGGCGAGGGTGTCTGCGTCGAGGTCGGTGATGTCGGCCCGGCCGAAGAGGGCGCGTGAGGCTTGCTCGACTCGTTCCATCGCCTCCTGCCCGTGGACGAGGGCCGTGACGTCGCGGGCCAGGGTTCGCTGGGCGGCCCGGGCGAACGGGCGTTCCTCGACCTCGACGGCGAGATCCTCGATCTCCTGGCGAGTGCGGAACGTGAATGACTTGAGGAAGCCGACGACGTCCGCGTCCTCGGTGTTCAGCCAGAATTGGTAGAACGCGTAGGGGCTCATCATGTCCGGGGCGAGCCACACGGCCCCGCCCTCGCTCTTGCCGAACTTCGTGCCATCGGACTTCGTGACCAGCGGAGTGGTCAGCGCGTGCACGGCGGACCCCTCCACGCGCCTGATGAGATCGACTCCGCCGACGAGGTTGCCCCACTGATCGTTCCCGCCAGTCTGCAGGGTGCAGCCGTGACGGCGGAAGAGCTCGAGGTAATCTTGGGCTTGGAGCAGCTGGTAGCTGAACTCGGTGAAGGACATTCCCTCGTCGCTCTGCAGCCTGCGTGCCACGGTGTCCCGCGACAGCATGGTGCCGAGGCGGAAGTGCTGGCCGATGTCGCGCAGGAAATCGAGCGCACTGAGGTCGGCGGTCCAGTCGAGGTTGTCGACGAGGATCGCCGGGTTGTCCCCGGTGAAGTCGAGGAACTTTGACACCTGCTCCTTGAGTCGGGCGGTCCACGCCGCCACGGTCTCGCGGTCGTTGAGTGTCCGTTCGCCCGACATCCGAGGATCGCCGATGAGCCCGGTTGCTCCGCCCACGAGTGCGATGGCCCGGTGCCCGGCGCGCTGGAGATGGCGCATGAGGGTGAGCTGGACGAGATGGCCGTGGTGCAGGCTGGCGGCGGTGGGATCGAACCCGCAGTAATACGTGACGGGCCCCTCCGCCAGCGCGGCCGCCAGGGCGTCGCGGTCCGTGGTGTGGGCAATGAGGCCTCGCCACTCGAGTTCTTCGAGGATGTCACTCACGTTGGTACCTTCCGGCGGCTGGTGCGGGTAGTCGTTGGCTGGCATGGCTCGGCCCTACGTTTGCCGTTGGCGGCTGCGGGGGCGCGCCGGGCGATAGGGCGAAACCGTGGGGTCATCTGGCAGCCAGAATCGCCACGGGAACATCTTGCCGTCTCCGCCGCTACCCGAGACGCCGGTGCGGGGCCCGGTGGCATAGTCACGCGCCGGCGCGGGTGGCGCCTCGATGTCTATCCGTCGGCTCGCGGTGATGTCGAGACCGGAGTCCTCCCCGGTGAGTCCCAGCGCCTGGGCCAGTCGGGCCGGGCCGCGGGCGAGGTCGCGGTCGGTGCGCGCCGCCGGTCGCCGTCGCCGTGCAAGTTCGTGCCCCGCGACGATCTCCCCGGCCCGCAGCAGTACCGCGCTGGCGCGCCCGAGCGGACCGCACACGAGGTTGGCGCACCAGTGCATGCCGTAGGTGAAGTACACATACAGCCGCGGACCGGTGAGGAACATCGGCTCGGTTCGCGGCGTGCGGCCGCGATAGGCGTGGGAGCCGGGGTCATCGGCGCCGTTGTAGGCCTCGACCTCGGTGAGCCGCACGGTGACGGTGCCCGTCTCGTCGTGTGCGCTGATGCGGGCCCCCAGCAGTCGGGGCGCCAGCTGTGGTGCCCGCAGCGAGAAGTCGAAGGCCACGCTCAGCGCTGCCCCTCGCTCCACCGCCGCAACCGGGCGAGTTCGGCCTGCGCCTCGGCGAGCTGCTCGGCGACACGAGCGGGAGCGGTGCCGCCGCGACCGTCGCGTGAGGCGACCGAGCCGCTGACGCTGAGGACGTCGCGGACACGCGGCGTCAGGTGGGGAGAGATCTCCGCAAGCTGCGCATCGCTGAGGTCCCACAGTTCCTTACCCTCGGCCTCGCACCGCCGCACGCACGCCCCGGCGATGTCGTGGGCATCGCGGAAGGGCACCCCTTCGCGCACGAGCCATTCCGCGATGTCGGTCGCAAGTGAGAAGCCCTGTGGCGCAAGTTCGGCCATGCGCTCGGTGTGAAGTTCCATGGTCGCCACCATGCCCGCCATGGCCGGCAGCAGCAGGGTGAGGGTGTCGATGCTGTCGAACACCGGCTCCTTGTCCTCCTGCAGATCACGGTTGTATGCCAGCGGCAGCGCCTTGAGCGTCGCGAGCAGGCCCGTGAGGTTGCCGAGCAGCCGCCCCGACTTGCCCCGCGCGAGCTCGGCGACGTCGGGGTTCTTCTTCTGCGGCATGATCGATGAGCCGGTGGAGTAGGCGTCGTCGAGGGTGACGAACCCGAATTCCTTCGTCGCCCAGATGATGACTTCTTCGCTCAGGCGCGACAGATTGACTCCGATCATCGCCAGCACGAAGCAGAACTCGGCGACGATATCGCGGGCCGCGGTGCCGTCGATGGAGTTGGCCACCGAATCCGTGAAGCCGAGTTCCTCGGCCACCCGGCGCGGGTCGGTACCGAGCGAGGAACCGGCGAGGGCCCCCGAACCGTAGGGCGATAACGCGGCGCGCGCGTCCCAGTCCACCAGGCGCGCGACGTCCCGCAACATCGGCCACACGTGGGCGAGCAGATGGTGGGCCACGAGCACCGGTTGGGCATGCTGCAGATGGGTCCGGCCCGGCATCACCGCGTCGCGCTGGCGGCTCGCCTGGTCGATGAGCGCTGCCGCGACGTCCAGCAAGCCGCCGCCCAGCAGCCGGCCCTGCTCCCGGAGGTAGGCGCGGATGAGGGTGGCGATCTGGTCGTTGCGGGACCGGCCGGCGCGCAACTTGCCGCCGAGTTGGGGGCCCGCCCGTTCGATGAGCCCGCGCTCCAGCGCGGTGTGCACGTCCTCATCCTGCGGGTCGGGGGCGAAGGCGCCGGAGACGACGTCGGCCTCCAGGGCGTCGAGCGCCCCGATCATCCCCTCCAGCTCGACGTCGTCGAGGAGGTTGGCCCGGTGCAGCACCCGCGCGTGGGCGCGGGAGCCGGCGAGGTCGTGACGGGCGAGTCGCCAGTCGAAGTGGGTGGATCGCGACAGTTCGGTGAGGGCGTCGGCCGGGGCGCCGCTGAAGCGGCCGCCCCACAGACTCAACCCCGCCTCCGAGGGCTCCGAGGAAGTCGCCATGTCAGTTGGCCAGGTCGGTGGCCGGCAGTTCTTCGCTGCGCCCGTGGCGGACGTCGCGCGCGGAGGCGAGCTTGCTGGACAATCCGAAGATCTCGATGAAGCCCTTGGCGTGCGACTGGTCGAACGTGTCGCCCTCGTCGTAGGTGGCCAGGCCGAAGTCGTACAGGCCGGTGTCGGAGCGCCGGCCGGTCACGACCGCGCGCCCGCCGTGCATGTGGAGGCGCACCTCGCCGCTGACGTAACGCTGGGTGTCGGTGATGAAGGCGTCGAGCGAGCGCTTGAGGGGGGAGAACCACTGGCCGTCGTAGACGACCTCGCTCCAGCGCTGGGAGACCATGCGCTTGAAGCGGGCCTGTTCGCGCTCGATGGTGACGTTCTCCAGTTCCTCGTGGGCCGTGATGAGGGCGATGGCCCCCGGCGCCTCGTAGACCTCGCGGGACTTGATCCCCACGAGGCGGTCTTCGACCATGTCGATGCGCCCGATGCCTTGGGCGCCCGCCCGGCGGTTGAGCTCCTGGATGACTTCCAGCGGGGAGAGCGCGACGCCGTCCAGTGCCACGGGAATCCCGTGTTCGAAGGTGATGATGACCTCGTCGGGCACGGGCGGGAACGCCGGATCGTCGGTGTAGCTGTAGACGTCCTTGGTCGGGGCGTTCCAGATGTCCTCGAGAAATCCGGTCTCCACGGCCCGTCCCCACACGTTCTGGTCGATGGAGAAGGGGTTGTTCTTCGTCGTCTCGATGGGCAGGTTGTTGCGTTCGGCGTAGGCGATCGCGACGTCTCGGGTGAGCGCGAGGTCGCGCACGGGAGCCAAGCACTCCAGGTCTGGAGCCAGGGACGTGATGCCGACTTCGAAACGCACCTGGTCGTTGCCCTTGCCGGTGCAGCCGTGGGCCACCGTGGTGGCGCCGAACTGGCGGGCGGCGCGCACGAGGTGCTTGACGATGACGGGGCGGGAGAGGGCGGAGACCAGCGGGTAGCGGCCCTGGTACATCGCGCCTGCCTGCAGCGCGGGCATGCAGTACTCGGCGGCAAATTCATCGCGGGCGTCGGCGATGTAGGCGTCAACCGCTCCGCAGTCGAGGGCGCGCTGGCGGATGACCTCGAGGTCCTCCCCGCCCTGACCGACGTCGACGGCCATGGCGATCACTTCGGCGCCGGTCTGCTCACCGATCCACCCGATCGCCACCGAGGTGTCGAGACCGCCGGAGTAGGCCAGGACGACGCGTTCCTTGCCGTTCGCGGACGCGGGGTTCTGCTCGCTCATACGTTGTTTCGTTCCTTTGGTTCGTGGGGGCTGGCGGTCGAGTGGCGGTCATCGTCAGGCTTGGTGTCCTCAGCGCTGCGTCCCGCAAGGTCAAGGAGTTGGTGGACCAGGGCCCGTGCCGCGGCGTCGGACCTGGCGGCCACCATGACGGTGTCGTCGCCCGCAATCGTACCGAGGACGTCGGGCAGCACCGCCTGGTCGATCGCGGAGGCCAGAAGCTGGGCCGCCCCGGGCGGGGTCCGCAGCACCGCCAGCTGGCCGCCGACATCAGCAGTGACCAGCAGCTCGGCGCACCAGCGGCCCAGTCGGGTGGTGCCCGCGCCCGTCGCGGGGGGTTCCGGTGCGCTGCGGGCCCCGGCCGCGCCCTGCGCGGGCAGCGCATAGACCTGCGCGCCGTCGGGCAGCGTCACCTTGCTTGCTCGCAGCTCCACGAGGTCGCGCGACAGGGTCGCCTGGGTGACGCGGACCCCGTGGGAGGCCAGCCGGTCGCTCAACTCCGTTTGGGAGGCGACGGCCTCACGCGCGAGCAGCCGACCGATGAGGGCGTGGCGCGCGGCCTTCGTCGCGGGGATCGTCGTCACGGGTGCTCCACCAGGAAGTGCAGCACGGCCTTCTGTACATGGAGTCGATTCTCCGCTTCGTCCCAGATCACCGACGCGGGCCCGTCGAGGACGTCAGCGGTGACCTCTTGGCCGCGCTGGGCGGGCAGGCAGTGCAGGAATATCGCGTCGTCGCTGGCCGCCATGACCTCGGCGTCCACCCGGTAGGGCTCGAGGTCGGCGAGCCGTTGCCCCTGCTCGGCTTCCTGCCCCATCGACACCCACGTGTCGGTGGCCACAGCATCGACTCCCGCCACGGCCTGCGGCACGCTGTCGGTGAGCGTGATCCGGGCGCCGGTCTCGGCCGCGATCCGCCGTGCGGCTGCCACGATGTCGGCCTGCGGCGTGTAGCCGGCGGGGGACGCGATGCGAACGTCCAGCCCGGCCCGGGCGCCGCCGAGCAGATAGGAGTGGGCCATGTTGTTGGCGCCGTCTCCGATGTAGGCGAGCGAGCGGCCCTGCAGGGCCGGCCCCGTGTCGGCCAACCCGCCGCGGTGTTCCGCGATGGTGAGCAGATCCGCCAGGATCTGGCAGGGATGCAGGAGGTCGGTCAGCGCGTTGATGACCGGTACGCCGGCATGCGCCGCCATCTCGTCGAGCCGCGCCTGGGCGAATGTCCGCCACACGATTGCCCTCGTCATCCGCCCGAGCACGCGGGCGACGTCTGCCACCGACTCTCGCTGCCCGATCTGCGCCAACTGGCCGTCGACCACCATGGGGTAGCCGCCCAGGGCGGCGATCCCGGCGGTGAAGGATGCCTGCGTGCGCAGGGTGGGCTTGTCGAAGATGATCGCCACGGCCGAGCCCTGCAGTGGGCTGGGTGCCACGTCACCTGACTTGAGCGCCGCGGCGGTGGCGAGCACGGTGGACTGCTCGGCGGTGCTGAGGTCGTCGTCGCGGAGGAAGTGCCGGCTCATGCGCCCTGGCCTTCGCGCTGCCGGGCGGCGGCGGAGTCGAGGATCCCGGGCAGGGCGGTGGCGAAGCTGCTCGCCTGCTCAGGGGTGAGGATGTAGGGCGGGGCGAGCCGGATCGCCGTGGGCGCAACCGCATTGACGATGAACCCGGCCTCCAGCGCCGTGCGGATGGCGTCGGGCGCGAGCGCCTCGCCAAGCTCGATCGCGATGAGCAGGCCGTGTTGGCGCACCTCCACGATGCGTGGGTCGCCCGCGGCGAGGATCTCGCGGCGCAGCTGCTCGCCGCGCTCGGCGACCGCGGCGAGCAGGCCGTCGCGTTCGATGACGTGGATGGTCGCGAGTGCGGCGGCCGCGGCCACGGGATTCCCACCGAAGGTGGTGCCGTGCTGGCCGGGGCCGAGCAGGCTGGCGGCCTGCTCGCCGATGGCCACGAGCGCGCCGATGGGTAGCCCCCCACCGAGGCCCTTGGCGAGGGCGACCGCGTCGGGCACGATGCCGCCGCCGATGTCGGGCTGGTGATGAGCCAGCCACGATCCGGTGCGGCCCATGCCCGTTTGGATTTCATCGAGGATGAGCAGCGCGCCGTGGCGGCGCGTGAGTTCACGGGCGGCGGCGAGATACCCGGGAGGCAAGGCACGCACGCCGACCTCGCCTTGGACGGGCTCGAGGACGAGCGCGGCGACATCTGGGCCCATGGCGGCCTCGAGGGCGGCCACGTCACCGAAGGCGATGTGCTCGACCCCACCCGGAAGCGGTTCGAATGGGGTGCGGTAGTCCTCTTTGTGGGTGAGGGCCAAGGCGCCCATGCTGCGGCCGTGGAACGCGCCTTCGAGTGCGAGGATGCGCGGTCGGCTCCCGCCCCCGTGGCGGCGGGCAAGTTTGAAGGCGGCCTCCATGGCCTCGGTGCCGGAGTTCGTGAAGAACACGCGCGATGCCCCGCGCTGCTCACCCGCCACGGTGATCTCGAGCAGTCGTTCGGCGAGGTGCACCTGTGCGGGGGTGGCGAAGAAGTTCGAGACGTGGCCGAGTGTGCCCAGCTGGGCCGACACGGTCGACGTCAAGGTGGGATGGGCGTGGCCGAGGCTGTTGACCGCGATGCCCCCGAGCAGGTCGAGGTAGCGCTTGCCGTCGGCGTCCCAGACGTAGGCGCCCTCACCGCGCACCAGCACCCGTTGGGGGGCGCCGAAGGTGTTCATGAGGGAGCCGCTGTAGCGCTGCTGCCACTGCGCGGCATTGCCCTGATCCACGGGCACGATCTGGGTCACGTACTCTCCTTGGTCGTCGCGGGTGTCGCGGGGAGCGCCCAATCGGGCATGACGAGGGTGCCGACGCCGGCGTCGGTGAAGATTTCGAGCAGAACGGAGTGGGGCTGGCGGCCGTCGACGATGTGGGCCTGGGGCACCCCGCCCCGCACGGCGCGCAGGCAGGCCTCCATCTTGGGCACCATGCCCGACTGCAGGTCGGGCAGCATGCGGCTGAGCTCGGTGGTTCCGATGGTGCGAATGATCGAATCGGTGTCGGGCCAATCGCGGTAGAGGCCCTCGACGTCGGTGAGCACGATGAGCTTGCGAGCGCCCACTGCGACGGCCACGGCCGCGGCCGCGGTGTCGGCGTTGACGTTGAGCACCTGGCTGCGGTCGGCGACGTCCGGCGCGATCGTCGAGATCACCGGGATGCGGCCCGCCCGCAGCAGGTCTTCCACCGCGGCGGCATTGACCTCGGTGACGTCGCCGACGAGGCCGACGTCAACCTCCTCCCCATCGACATGGGCGGTACGGCGCTCGGCACGCAACAATCCGCCGTCCTCCCCGCTCATCCCCACCGCGTCGGCGGAGCTCTCGTTGAGCAGGGAGACGAGCTGGCGCTGCACCTGCCCGGTGAGCACCATGCGCACGACTTCCATCGTCTCCGCCGTGGTCACGCGAAGGCCGCCCCGAAACTCGCTGGGGATGGCCAGGCGCTCGAGCATGGCGGTGATCTGCGGTCCCCCGCCGTGGACGACGATGGGCTGCATGCCCACCTGGTGCAGGAAGCGCACGTCCTGGGCGAAGCTGCGCTGCAGCGCCGCGTCCACCATGGCGTTGCCGCCGTACTTGATGACGACGCGGGAGCCGGCAAAGCGCTCGAGCCAGGGCAGCGCCTGGATGAGCACTTCAGCCTTGTCCTGGGGAGCCAACGGCGGGCGTGGTGCGGGCGCGGCGGAACCGCCGGAAGAGCCCGAAGAGGCCGGAGATGTCATATGAGGTATCCGCTAGGTGGAGTAGGCGCTGTTCTCGTGGATGTAATCGTGGGTGAGGTCGTTGGTCCACACCGTCACGGGCGCGGCGCTCCCGGCGTGTAGGTCGATGTCGATGCGCACCTCGCGCTCCGCCGCGAGATCGACGAGGGAGCGGTCCTCCCCCACGCCCGCGTTGCGGCACACCTGGACGTCGTTGATCCACACGTCGAGCCGGCCGGCGTCGTAGGGGGCGACCGCGGCCGGCACGGTGCCGACCGCGGAGATGATGCGCCCCCAGTTGGGGTCGTTGCCGTAGATGGCGGTCTTGACGAGGTTGGACCGCGTCACCGCGCGGGCCACCGCGAGCGCCGCCTCCTCGCTCGTCGCTCCCTGGACGGTGACCGCGACGTCGTGGGTGGCACCCTCGGCGTCGGCCACGAGCTGGCGGGCGAGCTGAGCGCAGGCCGCGGTGAGCGCCTCGGTGAACTCGGCGGCGCTCGGAGCGACGTCCGCGGCACCGGACGCCAGCAGGGTGACCGTGTCGTTGGTCGACATGCAGCCGTCGGAGTCGACCCGGTCGAAGGTGAGGGCCGTGGCCTCCCGCAGGGCCGCGTCTGCCTGCGGGGCGGAGATCGCGGCGTCGGTGGTGAGCACGACGAGCATGGTCGCCAACCCGGGTGCGAGCATGCCCGCACCCTTGGCGATGCCGCCGATCGACCAGCCCTCGCGCTGGACGTGGACGGTCTTGCTCACCGTGTCCGTCGTCATGATGGCCTCGGCGGCTGCCTCGCCGCCGGCTGGGGACAGCTCGGCGTGGGCCGCGGCGAGGCCATCGAGGAGGCGCGGCATCGGCAGGGGCACCCCAATGAGACCGGTGGAGCAGACGAGGACGTCGGTGGCGGCGCACTCGAGCAGGTCGGCGGTGGCTTGGGCAGTCGCCGTGGCGTCGGTGAGCCCCGCGGTGCCGGTCGCGGCGTTGGCCCCGCCAGAATTGAGGATGACGGCGCGGATGATGCCGTCGGCCACGGCCTCGCGCGACCACGTCACCGGCGCGGCTTCGACGCGGTTGGAGGTGAACACGGCCGCAGCGACGTGCTGGGGACCGTCGTTGACGACGAGGGCGACGTCCTTGTTGCCCGACTCCTTGAGGCCGGCGGCGACGCCGGCGGCCCGGAACCCGGCCGGGGAGGTGACGCTCACGGCGCCACGCCCGTGGTGCTCAGCCCCATGGTCTCGGGCAGTCCGAGAGCGAGGTTCATCGACTGGATCGCCGTGCCCGCGGTGCCCTTGACGAGGTTGTCGATGGCGCAGATGGCCACGACGCGCCCCGCCGCCTCATCCACGGCCACCTGCAGCTGGGCGCTGTTGGCGCCGAGGGTGGCGGCCGTCGTGGGCCACTGCCCCTCGGGGAGCAGGTGCACGAAGGGCTCGGCCGCGTAGGCCGCCTGCCACGCCGAGCGCACCTCTCCCGCCGTGGCGCCGGGCGCCAGGGGCGCGCTGACGGTGGCGAGGATCCCCCGAGCCATGGGCACCAGGGTGGGGGTGAAGGACAGGCGTACCTTGGCGGCGCCGGCAAGGGTGAGGTTCTGCTGGATCTCGGGGATGTGGCGGTGGGTGCCGCCCACGGCGTAGGGCGAGGCGCTGCCGAGGCCTTCGGAGGCGAGCAGGTGCGGCCGCAGGGACTTCCCCGCCCCGGAGAATCCGTTGGCGAGCACGGCCACGACATCCTCGGCCTCGATGAGGCCGACGTTGATCCCGGGCTGCAGCGCGAGCGTCACGGCCGTGACGTTGCATCCCGGCACCGCGATGGTCCGGGCCTCCCGCAGCACCTGACGTTGGGTGGCCGCGGCGCCCTGCTCACCGCTGTGGCGCAGTTCGGGTAGGCCGTAGGGCCACGCTCCGGCGAACTCCCCGCCGTAGAACGCCGCCCACGCCTCGGGGTCGGTGAGGCGGTGGTCCGCCCCGCAGTCGATGAGCAACGGCGTCGGGCCGGGCAGGGCCTCGATGGCGGCCGTCAGCTCGCCCGAGGCGCCGTGGGGCAGGGCGAGGATGACGACGTCGTGCTTCGCGAGGTCCTCCGGCACCGTCGGTGCGAAGGTTCGGTCCGCCAGCGTCACGAGATGGGGCTGATGGGCGGTGACGGGGTCCCCGGCGCTGGAGTTCGCGCTGAGGGTCCCGATGGTGATTTCGGGGTGGTTGACGAGGATGCGCAGGGCTTCGCCGCCGGCGTAGCCGCTGGCTCCTGCGATCGCTACTGAGAATGTCACCTGCATAACTATACGCCCCGATGCATACGAGGTCGAGTGGTGTTCCGGTGACCCGAGCTACAGTCCGTGGATGCGCAGGCGGCGGGCATCGGGATCATCCCGCGCCTCCCGCAGTAGCGAGTCGACCGTATCGACTCCCCCGCGCAGGTAGCAGCCCGAGTAGTCGTCGAGCGTGCCGGCGGCGATCGCGACGAGAAGGTCGACCACGGCGGCGGGTTGCGTCCAGTCCTCGCGCGCATCATGCATGGGCATGCTTGCCGTCATGTCGGTGCGCACCACCCCGGGGGACAGCTCGAAGGTGCGCAGCCCGCCCGACCAGCCCGCTTCGTGCAGCGACCCACCCAGCCGGAGCAGCGCGGTCTTGCCGGCCGCGTAGGCGCTGTAGAAGGGGAAGTCTCGGCCCGCGAGGCCGGTTGCGAGGTTGACGATGCGTCCCCCGCCGGCGGCCAGCATGGCGGGGGCGAGGGTGTGGGCCAGATGGAACGGGCCACGGAGATTGGTTTCCACCACTCGCCACCACTCGCCGGGGTCGGCCTCCCAGAGGGGCTGTTCGCCGTCGTCGATGCTGCCGGCGTTGTTGACCAGCAGGTCGACGGCGCCGAGCTCGTCGGCGACCCGCGAGGCGGCGGCACGGACGTCGCGGAGGTCCGTGACGTCGGCGGCCACCGCATGGGCCGCCGCGCCGAGGCCTCGCGCCTCGTCGGCAACGCGTTGCACCGCGGCGAGGTCGCGGGCGAGGAGCCCGACGCTGACGCCCTGGGCCGCAAGGCCGAGGGCGAGGTGGCGCCCGATGCCGCGGGAGGCGCCGGTGACCAGGGCCGTGCGCGCCGGGGCGGGATGCTCACGCACGGAGGACACCCCCGACCTTGGCCCTCACGGCCTCGATCATGCGCTCGCGCACGGCCGCGGTCTCCTCCGCGGTCAGAGTGCGATCCGCGGCCCTGAGGTGCACGGCGAAGGCGAGAGACTTCTTCCCTTCCGGCAGCTGCCCCCCGGTATAAGCGTCGAAGAGCCGGATGAGTTCCGCGAGCTCCCCCGCTCCCTCCTGCAAGGCGCTCCGCACGGCCTCGGCTGCGACGTCATCATCGACGACGAAGGCGAAGTCTTCCTTGGCCATCGGGTAGGTGGAGACGGGACGCAGCTGCAGGGGGCCGTGCGCGCTCGCTGCGATCATGGCGTCGAGGTCGAGCTCCACGGCGATGGGGCGCGCCGGCAACTCCAACCGCGTAGCGACGGTGGGATGCAATTCCCCGGCATGGCCGACCACGGTTCCGGCCACCCGCACCTCGGCGCATCGGCCGGGATGCCACGGGGCGTGGTCGGTGTTGGCGAAGTCGACTGCCACACCGAGGGTGGCGGCGACGGTGCGCACGACGTCCAGCCCATCGGACCAGTCCACCGCGCGACCCTTCCCCCACACCCCGGCGGGGATGCGCGCCCCGGTGAGGACGGCCCCGAGGTGGCGGGGCTGGTGCGGGATGGCTGCGGCGAGTGCGTGGAGCTGCGCCTCGCTGGGGCGGCGACCCATCGGCGGGCTGGGCGCCGGTGTCACGTCCGCGGGTCGGGTCACCAGCCCGATTTCGAAGACGGCGACGTCACTCAGGCCCCGGTTGACGTTGCGGCGAGCAGTCGGCAGGAGGGTGTCGATGATGCTCGTGCGCAGGGCGGGCTGGTCCTCGGCCATGGGATTGGCCAATCGCAATACCCGGCGGCGCTCGTCGGTGGGCGCAAGACCGAAGTCGTCGTGGACGGTGCCGATGAACGGGTAGGACAGCACTTCGACGAGGCCCGCGGCGGCCAGAGCGGCGGCGACATCCCGGCGGGCCCGCTGCTCGGGGTACAGCCCGCTACCGGCGGGGGCTTGCGGGACGATGGAGGGGATCTCGTCGTACCCGGCGAGCCGGGCGACTTCTTCGACGAGATGGGCGGGGCCCACGAGGTCGGGTCGCCACGTGGGCGGTGTGACGTTCAGCCGCCCCGGCCCGCTGCTGTCGACCGTGCAGCCGATGTCGCGGAGGATGGCCTCGATCCGCGGGGCGGAGTAGTCCACGCCGGTGAGGCGCTTGGCTTCGGCAACGGGGAAGTCGATGGCGCGCATCGGCTCGGTGGTGTCGAGGTCTGCAACGGCCTCCTCGGCGCGTCCGCCGCCGTAGGTGCTGAGGAGGTCGACGACGCGCTGCGCTGCCACGGCCGGCAATCGCGGGTCGACGCCGCGTTCGAATCGCTTCGCCGCCTCGCTGGGGAGGCGGTGGCGCCGCGCGGTGCGGGCCACCGTGACGGGATCGAAGTGAGCGGCCTCGATGAGCACGTCCCTCGTGGCCGCGCTCACCTCGGTGCTCGCGCCACCCATGACCCCGGCCAGCCCGAGCACCCGGGCTCCTCGCTCACCGCCCGGGGAATCCGTGATGAGCAGGTCCTCGGGGTCGAGGTTTCGGGTGACGTCGTCGAGGGTGACGAGGCGCTCGCCCGGGGCCGCGCGCCGCACGACGATGGGCTCGGCGAGCGTGTCGAGGTCGTAGGCATGCAGGGGCTGGCCGAGGTCGAGCATGACGTAGTTCGTGACATCGACGACGAGGGAGATCGGTCGCATCCCTGCGTGAACGAGGCGCTGGCGCAGCCACGGCGGGGTCGGCGCGGTGGCGTCGACGCCCCGCACGATCCGGGTGACGAACCTGTCGCAGCCGACCGCGCCGTGGATGGGGGCCGCGTCGTCGACGACAACGGCGAACCCGTCGGTGGTGGCGGCCGGTGGCGGCCCCCCAGGGAGGTTTGCGGGCAGGCCGGGGTCCGTGAACGGCGCGCCGGTGGCGTGGGAGTACTCCCGGGCCACCCCTCGCATGGCGAAGCAGTAGCCGCGGTCGGGGGTGACGTTGATTTCCAGCACTGGTTCGTCGAGGCCGAGCAGCGCGGCGGCGTCGGTACCGGGGCTGGGCATGTCGGCTGAGCCGAGAAGCTCTTCGAGAACGATGATCCCGCTGTGGTCCTCCCCCAGCCCCAGCTCGCGTGCCGAGCAGATCATCCCGTCGGACACGTGCCCGTACGTTCGACGAGCACCGATGTGGAAGTCGCCCGGCAGCGTGGCGCCGGGCAGCGCTACGACGACGTGGGCGCCCACCTCGAAGTTGTGCGCGCCACACACGACCCCGCGCGAGGCGACGTCAGCGGGCTCGGCGCCCGTGCCCGGCGGGTCGTTGTGTGCCGCGCCGACGTCGACGCGGCAGTAGTTGATCGCCTTGCCGTTGGAGTGCTCCTCGTACGACATCGACAGCACCCGGCCCACGACGAGGGGACCCGACACGGCCGGCGGGAGAATCTGCTCCTCTTCCAACCCGACGCGAACGAGATCGGCGGCAAGCTCGGGCAGCGTGGTGCCCGGGGGAACGTCGACGTGTTCGGCGAGCCAGCTGAGCGTGACGTGAGGCATGTCAGCGTCCCCTTCCGGTCGTGCCCAGTTGGAGTGAGAACCGCACGTCGCCCTCCACGATGTCGTGCATGTCGGAGATGCCGTGACGCAGCATGAGGGCGCGCTCAAGGCCCATGCCGAAGGCGAATCCGGTGTAGCGCTCGGGATCGATTCCCGCCGAACGCAGCACTTCGGGGTTGACCATGCCGCAACCGCCCCACTCGATCCAGCCCGGGCCGCCCTTCTTGTGCGGGAACCACAGGTCCATCTCGGCGCTCGGCTCGGTGAAGGGGAAGAACGACGGGCGCAACCGGGTGCGTGCCTCCGGGCCGAACAGCGCGCGAGCGAAATGGTCGAGGGTGCCCTTGAGGTGGGCCATCGTGAGCCCCTCGTCGACTGCGAGCCCCTCAACCTGATGGAACACCGGGGTGTGGGTGGCATCCAGCGCGTCGTTGCGGAACACCTTGCCCGGACAGGCGATGTAGATCGGCGGCTCGCTCTGCAGCATCGTCCGTGCCTGCACGGGCGAGGTGTGAGTCCTCATGAGGAGCCCCGGGGTGTCGCGCTCCTCGGTGCCGGCCACGTAGAACGTGTCAGCCATCTGCCGGGCCGGATGGTCGGGGCCGTGGTTGAGGGCGTCGAAGTTGAACCATTCGTGCTCGATCTCCGGGCCCTCGGCGATCTGCCACCCCATGGCGATGAAGAAGTCGGCGACCTCCTGCTGGAGCAGTTCCAGCGGGTGGCGCGCGCCCTGGCGGGGATCACGGCTCGGCCATGTGACGTCGACCCGCTCGGTACGCAGCACGTGAGCGAGGTGGGCGGCCTCTAGTTCCTCCTGCCGCCGGCTGACCGCAGCGGCGACGGTGTTTCGGGCGCGGCCCAGGTTCTGGCCGGCCGTCGCACGATCCGCCGGTTCCAACGTGCCGATCTGCCGGTTGGCCAGCGCAAGGGGGCTGCGGTCACCGACATGGGCGAGCCGCACGTCCTTGAGCTCATCGAGGGATTGCGCCTCGCCGATGGCGCTGAGTGCCGAATCCACGGCGGTGGCGATGCCATCGGCATCAAGAGGAGAGAGCGGTTCGATGCTCATTCCAACCTTTCGGGCATGGGGAGGCGTAACGCCTCGGTACGGGTCACGGCTGTGATGAGTGGCCCCTCGGGCACGTCAGCGACGCAGCCGAGCGGGCCCAATAAATCGAACGCTCCGCATGCCGACTATCGTGCCACACCCTTGGCGGCGCCCCGGTGGGGCAGTCCCGCGCCGATCGGCAGCTGCGCGAGCAGCTCATGGCGGGGCCCCCTGCCCTTGCCGGTTC
>DATGSB010000220.1:0-2210 GCA_035303045.1 Actinomycetaceae bacterium
GCGCCCGTCCCGCCGTGACGACGTCGAGGCAGCCGAACGGCGCGGCCCCGTCCCCTCGGCGGCAAGCTCACCGGCCGCGTGGCGCACCGCGTGTGCCCAGGCGTCGACCCCCTCGGCATGCTCGAGAACAGCCTCGGCCCCCAGGGCGCGGCAGCGTTCGGCATCGTCGGCAGGGGCGAGCAGCACGACGTGCACGCCCGCCTGCTGCAGTCGGCGCACGAACTGGCGGTCGACACCGGCGACGGCGGCGTCCACGACGGCGATCTCGCCCAACCCGGCCAGTGCCGCTGCCAGCATCTCCGTGGTGTCGGCGCAGCGGCGCATGACGCGCACGGAGCTGCGGGGCCCGTCGAGCGCGGTGACGAGATCCGCCTCCCGGGCGCCTGGAATCGCGAGCAGCACCCCGCGGATCACGGCGCACTACCCGGCACGGGGATGACCACGACCTCACGCTCCCCGGCGAGCGCGCCCAGCACGCGGGACAGCTCACCGCGCGGCACCAGCACCTGGGCTGCGCTGCCGCCCGTTGCGGAGAAGATCGAATCCGATGCCATCACCTCGGCGACGATGAGGCTCTCGGCCAGCACGCTGGGTTCTGGCGCGTCGGCATCACTAACAAGCTGCCCGGCCCGGGCCGGCGCCGTGAGCCACAGGTCGACCATGCTGCCCTTGTCGACCCCTGGCGGCACGCCACGCCCAAGCGGCACGGTCACGGGCCGAAGCTCGAGGCTCGCCGCGGAACCGATCGCGCTTCGCGGCAGAAGCTCGCCGGCATCGACCACGCGCGTAACGACCGCGTCGTCCGCCAGCGCCTCGCTCGCAGGCACGTAGGACTCCTCGAGGGCGCCGGGCGGCACGCTCGCCGGAACCACGTCGTCCGCGGTGATGAGGTCACCCGGCGCAAGGGGGTGCCGGGCGCTATACACCTCCACCGTGTGAGAGGCGCGGTCGACGACCCAGACGCCGAGCACGAGAGCAAGCGCGACGAGCACCACGCCGGCGGCTAGCCGGGGATCCTTCCAGCCGGGCCGGTGAAAACGACGCGTTGCGGGCGGGTGGTGGCCCATGGGCACTCCTCAGTGAATGCGGGCACGTCCGCCCATCCTGCCCGGTAGGACGGCGCCTGACCAGCAGTTTCCACAGGTTCGCTCCCCCGCACCGGACGTCACAACGAAATGAGAGACTGAGTCCATGGCTCGATTCCTCTCACTCGCGGACGTCGCGGAGGAGCTGGCGGTGTCCGTCACCCAGGTGCGTTCTCTCGTCCGTTCCGGGGAACTCCCGGCCATCCAAGTGGGCGGCCGCGGGGTGTGGCGAGTGGAGGCCGTGGAGTTGGAGTCCTATATCCAACGCCAGTACGAGCGCACCCGGGCGGCGGTCGAGGCCGATAACCCCTAGGTAGCCGCCGGGCCAGATTTCACCGCGATTGCAAGGCAACGACATGGACCAGCCGGATACTGCGCGTCTCCGGACGTTCCTGCGCCGCATCGACAACGTCGATGTGATCGCGGCCGACTCGGCTGATCCGCCCCGTGTGGTCGCCCGCGGTCGTGCGCACGCGCACGTGCGAGCCGTCGCGGGCCAGGGCCCGCAGCGCGTGACCGATCCCGAGTCGGCGTTCCACCCCCGTCGGGTGTGTTGCCGCTAGCCCCAGGGGCCATGCGGCCACAACCGCCTGCATTGGGATGAGCATCTCGCTCCCCTCGAGCTCCACGAGCAGCCATGCCGCCGCCGAATCGCGAAGGCGCCCGCGAAGCGTTTCACCGTTGATCAGCCGGACGTGTAGTTCTCCGCCGAGGCGCGCTCGTATCCGGTCGGCGAATTCGACCTGGGCGAGTTCTCCCTCGGCCAGCTCGGCGACCTCGTCGTCCTGCTGGGCTGCCAGCGCGCCGTCGAACTCGCCTTCGAGGTCGGCCAGCAGCTCATCCCAGCGCATCACCTCACGCTAGGCCGCCGCTCCTGGCCTCGCCGGGCTTTCATCCACAGGCGTGCTGAAACCCTGGACACCATCGCGCGCCAGTGAGAGCCTTAACACACGAAATGCATCTATCAGCATCAATCATTATCAACAGCTATCAACTGGCAGGCGGGGGTCGAGATGTTGCGCTTGCTGGGCGTGCTCGGAGTCGCGGCAACCGCCACGTGGTGGTGCGCGAGCACAGCTGCGGGACTCGACGTCGCCACCGTCGACGGCGGGGTCGGCGGCATCG
>DATGSB010000221.1:0-3308 GCA_035303045.1 Actinomycetaceae bacterium
TGCTCGCCGCCGCGTTGCCCGCCACCGTGGCCGCGCGCATGCCCCAGGCCACCTCGCGCCTCGAGGTCGTCACCGCCGACGCGATGCGGCTGGCGGAGCTCCCCGAGGTCGCCCAGGCGGCCCCCACGGTCCTCGTCGCCAACCTGCCCTACAACGTCGCGGTGCCCGTCGTGCTCACGGCCCTGGAGGCCCTGCCCGGGCTGGACCGGCTCTTCGTCATGGTGCAATCAGAAGTCGCCGACCGGCTCGCGGCGCCCCCCGGCTCGCGAACCTACGGCGCGCCCTCGGCCAAGGTCGCCTGGTACGGCGCCGCGCGCCGGCGAGGTACCGTAGGGCGGCAGGTGTTTTGGCCGGTGCCCAACGTCGACTCGGCCCTCGTGGCCATCACCCGCCGCCCACCGCCGGCCACGAGCGCGGGCCGCAGCGACGTCTTCACCGTCATCGACGCCGCCTTCGCGCAGCGACGCAAAACCCTGCGCGCGGCCCTAGCGGGATGGGCCGGCGGCACCCAGCAGGCGGAACGGCTCCTGCGCGCCGCGGGGATCGACCCGGCCCTGCGCGGTGAGCGCCTCGACGTCACCGACTTCGCGCGAATCGCCGAGCAGGCCGGCCGGCAGCCCAGCGCGCCGGCGAATATCGAGGTGCCCCGGTGACCGGCGCCGTGCGGGTATGGGCGCCGGGAAAGATCAACCTCGTGCTGCGCAGCGGCGCCCTCGACGAGGCCGGCTACCACCCGTTGGCCACGGTGTTCCAGGCCGTCAACCTGGGCGAGGACGTCACCGCCTCACCGGCAGCCGACCTGACGGTGCACACCACGGGCCGCGACGCCGACCGGATCCCCACCGGCTCGACCAACCTCGCCCTGCGCGCGGCGCGGCTCCTCCAGGCAGAGACCGGCATGAGCGCAGGCGCGCACCTGCGGGTGCGCAAGCGCATCCCCGTGGGTGGCGGGATGGCCGGGGGCTCGGCGGACGCCGCGGCGACCCTCCTCGCCTGCAACCAGCTGTGGGACACGGGGCTGAGCCGCGCCGAGCTCACCGAACTCGCCATCCAACTCGGCGCGGATGTGCCCTTCGCCCTGCACGGCCGCACCGCGGTCGGCCTGGGCCGCGGCGATGAGCTCACCCCCGCCTTGGCCCGCGGCACCTTCCACTGGGTGCTGGCTCTCCAGCCCACCGGCCTGTCGACACCCGAGGTGTTCGCCCACCTGGATGCGACCACCGATCTCCCGGCCGCGCCCACCCTCGACGAGGACCTGCTGCGCGCACTGGGAAGCGGGGATCCCGAACAACTGGCCCCCCTGCTCGCCAACGACCTGCAGGAGGCCGCCCTCGATCTGCGGCCCGAGCTTGCCGATGTGCTGCATGCCGCGCAACGGGCCGGGGCGCTGGCGGCCGTGGTGTCGGGGTCGGGGCCCACGGTGGCGGCGCTGTGCATCGACGAGCTCCACGCTCATTCGGTGGCGGCAGTCATCGACTCCGCCGAGGTCAGCAGCGAGGTGCTCATCACCTCCGGACCCGCCCCGGGCGCCCGGCTGCTCGAGGCCGCCGCCTGATCCCGCCTCGAAAGCCACCAGCGCGTGCCCGTACCCTGAAGGGGTGGCCCATCTGCTGGGGGCTGAGGCCCTGCACCTGGAGTACCCGACGCGCGTCGTGCTCGACACCGTCACCCTCGGGGTCAACGAGGGGGATCGGATCGGCATCGTCGGGCGCAACGGAGACGGCAAATCGAGCCTTCTCGGCCTGCTGGCCAAGCGGCTGAGCCCGGACGGCGGGCGGGTGACCTGGCGGGGCGGCCTGCGGTTCGGCGTCCTCACCCAGCGCGATGAGCTCGATTCCACCGATACGGTCGAGCGGGCCATCGTGGGGGAGCAGGCCGAACACGAGTGGGCCTCCGACGCCAGGATCCGCGACATCATCACCGGGCTCGCGGCCGACGTGCCGTGGCACGCGAAGATCTCCGACCTGTCGGGCGGTCAGCGCCGCCGCGTCGCGCTGGCCGCGTTGCTCGTGGGGGAGTGGGACGTCCTCGCCCTCGATGAGCCGACGAACCACCTCGACCTCGACGGCGTCGCGTGGCTTGCGCGGCACCTGGGGCAGCGCTGGGCCGACGAGGACGGCGCTCTCCTGGTCATCACCCACGACCGGTGGTTCCTCGACGAGGTCTGCACCACCACGTGGGAGGTCCACAACCGCACGGTCGACGCCTACGAGGGCGGCTACGCCGCCTACGTGCTGCAACGCGTGGAACGCGACCGCCAGGCCGCGGCCAGCGAGGCCAAGCGCCAGAACCTCATGCGCAAGGAGCTGGCGTGGCTGCGCCGCGGCGCGCCCGCGCGTACCGCGAAATCGAAGTTCCGGGTGGCCGCCGCCAACGCCCTCATCGCCGACGTCCCGCCGCCGCGCGACAGGCTCGAACTCAACAGGCTTGCCTCCGCGCGCCTGGGCAAGGACGTCGTCGACCTCATCGACGTCGCCGCCCACTACGGCGAGAAGGAAATCTTGCGCGACGTCACCTGGCGCATCGCGCCCGGGGAACGTACGGGAATCCTCGGCCCCAACGGGGCCGGCAAGTCCACCCTCCTCGGCCTCATCGCCGGAACGGTGACCCCCAGCCGAGGCACGATCAAGCGCGGCAAGACCGTGGAAATCGGCATCCTGGATCAGGAGTTCGCCGACCTTGCCGAGATCGCCGATGACCGCGTGAGCCAGGTGCTCGCCCGGTACCGCACGAGCGTCACCGTCGACGGCGCGCAGCTCACACCCGCCCAACTGCTGGAGCGGCTCGGGTTCTCCCGAGCCCACTTGGCGGCACGCGTAGCCGACCTGTCGGGCGGGCAGCGCCGCAGGCTGCAGCTGCTGCTCGTGCTGCTGCAGGAACCGAACGTGCTCATCCTCGACGAGCCGAGCAACGACGTCGACACCGACATGCTCGCCGCCATGGAAGACCTGTTGGACTCCTGGCCGGGCACACTCATCGTCGTCTCCCACGACCGATACCTGCTCGAGCGGGTGACCGACCAGCAGTACGCCATCCTCGACGGCACGCTGCGCCACGTGCCGGGCGGCGTGGCGGAGTACCTGCAACTGCAGCAGCAGCGCGCGCAGGAACCGACGGCTGCCGAGCCGGACACCCGCGAGGCGCCGGGGCCCGAACTCAGCGGGGCGCAACGCCACGCCTCGCAGAAGGAACTCGCCGCCCTCGAGCGCCGGCTCGACAAGCTGGATGAACAAACGAAGGCGCTGCACCGTGACATGGCCGACCACGACCCCAGCGATTATGAAGGCCTCCAAGCGTTGACCACCCGC